>JAFAVL010000484.1 GCA_019242465.1 Chroococcidiopsidaceae cyanobacterium CP_BM_RX_35
CTTACTTCGATGGCTCCCACCTTTATGAACCTGCCGATCCCCGCCAGGGAGAACACAAGGAGTGGGGCACCTTGGCGTTCAATTACAACCGTCATGAAGTTAGGAATTTTCTAGTAGCAAACGCTCTGTTTTGGTTTGACAAGTACCACATTGATGGCATTCGCGTCGATGCTGTTGCCTCTATGCTCTACCTTGACTATGGACGCAAAGAGGGGGAATGGCTACCCAATCAGCATGGAGGTAGAGAAAACATTGAGGCAGCTGATTTTCTGCGTCAGGTAAATCATGTCATTTTCAGCTATTTTCCTGGTGTTCTTTCAATTGCGGAGGAATCTACCTCTTGGCCAATGGTGTCTTGGCCTACCTACGTAGGAGGGTTAGGATTCAACTTGAAGTGGAATATGGGCTGGATGCATGACATGCTGGATTACTTCAGCATGGACCCTTGGTTTCGCCAGTTCCATCAAAATAATGTCACCTTTAGTATGTGGTACCACCACAGTGAAAACTTCATGCTAGCTCTATCGCACGATGAGGTGGTGCATGGAAAAAGTCATCTAATTGGCAAAATGCCGGGAGATAATTGGCAGAAGTTTGCCAATGTGCGCTGTTTGTTAGCCTATATGTTCACCCATCCAGGCAAGAAAACCCTGTTTATGGGCATGGAGTTCGGGCAGTGGAGCGAGTGGAATGTTTGGGGCGATTTGGACTGGCATTTGCTACAGCACGCACCACATCAACAGTTGAAGCAATTTGTGTCTGATGTCAATCGTCTCTACCGCTCCGAACCAGCCTTATATACCCAAGATTTTGCTCAATCTGGATTTGAGTGGATTGACTGTAGCGACAACCGCCATAGTGTAGCTTCATTCATCCGTCAAGCAAAGGATTCTGACGAATTTGTCATCATAGTGTGCAACTTCACGCCCCAGCCCCATTCTCACTACCGAGTTGGGGTTGCAGAGCCTGGATTTTACACAGAGTTGTTGAATAGTGACGCTCGTGAGTATGGTGGTAGCAATATGGGCAATCTTGGCGGTAAGTGGGCAGATGAGTGGTCGTGCCAAAATCGTCCTTACTCACTAGATTTGTGTTTACCACCTTTGGGCGTGTTGATTTTGAAGCTGGATCGGCAAAAGACAGCAGCGGCAATGGGCTAGTAGCAGTAATAGATTTTGCCATTTTCGAGTGCAGGGTTGGGATGATCTTGACCAGAGCGCAAAGCTCCTAGATATGTAGAGACAACTATGCAGCGCTTGACAGCACTTCCATCAGGAATGGATAGTGTTAAGCGCCCTAGCCATAAATTGGCAGACTGATACAAGACGACATGTCCTCTGTAATCAAATTGCACTCGACTCACGCCTGCGAACTTTTGAAGAGTTGTCTCGTCGTCTAAGTGAATGCCAGCTTCCAAGTTATGCCAATTTGCGGTAGTCGGGTTGACGCTTGCCGAGTGAATAGCCCATTGAATTAGGTCTTCTCCATTCTGATCCACTATTTCTCGAAAGCTAGCTTGCCAGGTAAGTTTGTCACGGATAGCATTGCTTTGAGCTTCGCGCATAGCGAGATAAACCTGCTCCTGGGCAGAATTGAGACGTAGGATATTCAGGAACGACAGCCAACTGGGAATGGTGATCGCGCTGAGAATCCCGATGATGAGAACGACAATTAATGCCTCGGTGATTGTGAAGCCAGAGGTAATATCATTCTGTCTATGGCGTCTTTCTCTTAGTAGGTTAGACGGGTTGAGGTTTCTTGCGAAATCTAAGTGTGACTTTGTGTAACTCTGCATAGGCTAGATACAGTTCCTGAATGTATCAATTTTTACCTAACTTTTGCAGATCCGCTGATTCTTTATGAGAAGTTTAATTTAAGCTGGGATTAAGCCAAGATAATGTGAGTTGAACTCATGTATTTTCAGTCAAATTCAGCTTGTTGCAGTTAACTAGTTGCAATTATCATCTTGTGCTGTTTGCATTCCCCCAATCAAAGTCTCTACAATAACGCAGCGTTTTGTGATGTTGGGAGCGAGAGATGTTCCAGATTTAGCTGCAGCTACCACGACTTTTAGCGGTGTGTCAGCTCCAAGTTGGAGTGCCCCTATGTAGTTAAAAGTGATTGTTTTTGCCGTTGTAGCCAAGGAAGTTCCAGCAGCATCAACTTTATTAGGTGTATTACCTAAATTGGTGTATAGCAAAACCTGTTCTGGTTGCAACCTAATATCTCCACCTAAATTAGTCCAAGTGGGATTAGAATCGGCTTTATAAATTGCAACTTGAGGGACTTTACCTTGGTTAGATATAAAGCTAACGCTGTAGCTAAATTTAGTCTTTCTTGCTTCTTGCTGTGCTAACTGGATTGCCGATAAGACAGCGTCATTAGCTTTACTAACTCGTTGTCGGTCAACCAAAGCAAGCCAACTAGGAGCCGCAATTGCCGCTAAAATACCAACCATTAGCACGACAACCATAACCTCAATAAAGGTAAAACCAGTAGGGATAAAGCGTGATGTTTTATTGAACATCAAGTAATCCCCGTCCCTGAACTTGGATACTGGCAATGGGGAAATAGGTACTTAGGCTAGGATTGTATTTAGGGCTCTGCTGAATTCGAGCTAGGGCATTGCCTCTCATATAGACTTGAGCTAAAGTTATAGAAGAATCAACGCACGCATAGAAGCCACCTATTAAAGTCGATGGAACTTGTTGCGTATTTGTGGCGCAATTTGCAGTTATGTTGTCGTCTTGGTCAATATAGTTAATCAAAGTGTCAGTTCTAGCAGTATACTCTTCACCAGCGTTAGTCCACCTGTTCATTTTCTGCTTGAGAGTGCCGCTTAAGCTGAGATCAAAAGGCTTAAACCCAAGACTTCTACCTATGTCAGTATCTTTTTCATTGACATAGCTGTTAGAGTCATTAGGATTTCTGACACCATCTTTAATTTGAAATCTACCAATCTGAGCCATGGGAGATTCACTAGAGCTATTGGTAGTTTTGTTACCTTCGATTAGGTAGTAGGCGACAAGTGAATAGACAAAACTATCATCTTTTTGACTAGAGGTGGGATCAGTAACCGCGGAAGGGCGGTCAACGCAGCTTTCACCCCGTTGGCACGGCGGTGTACCGTTGACTGGAACTGCGTCCTGATTAAATTCGCGCTTCCAAAAGACAAGAACTGGTACACAGGAATTTGGATCGCTGCAATTAGCAGAGTCTTTAGCAATGGGTGGGATTTGGTCTTTAATTCCAGGAGGATTATCAGTTGAGTTGTGATTCAACCCATCGGCGTCGTAAATGTAGACTGCTTGTTCTAAGTCTTGAGATATGTAGTCAAGAGCTATCTGAATTTCCTGCTCAGAGGTTGCCTTAGCTTGTTCCCTATGATCAGTGTTCATGATGTTAATCATCAATCCGAACAAAGGCACGAGAACAAGAAACGCTAAGATGATTGCCACCAGTAGTTCAATCAGAGTGAACCCTTTTGGCAACCGCGATCGCCTCTTGCTTCCCTTTCTTCTCGTTCCCAAGAGAAGTACAAACTTGTTCAAAAATCTCAGCAACCCCACCATACTCTTCTCCCCTGCTCCCCTACCTCCCCTCACTGCTTCCCACAACTAAGCCGAGCGCAAAAATCTCGAAACGAGGTTTGATCGGTGGCGATGTCTGTCGTCGTTTCTAATAGTGGTGCTCTACTATCGCCCAATCCACCAGTGAAAGTTGCTTGTTGCGGTTCCCGCTTAAGGGTGCCAGGCTCTTTAAAAGCATCGGCTCGATAAACTCGCAGTACTAGACTGTAGCCTTGACTTGGCTCAACCTCTGCCGAGTTCAAGCGAAAAGCTTGAATCACCATATCGGTAAGACTAGAATCGCTACAGCCACTCCCGTCAAAATCGACGCAATACAGCTCTGGTGTAGACAAGCAGTAAGCATTTGCCGTACAGTTCAAACTTCCCGAACTGGTAGGAGCAGCGTAATCTTCGAGTCTAGTGGTAGTACCGGGCGGATATTGAATCGCTCCTGAGCGGACGCCATCAATGTAAGCCCTAGCAGCTTGGCTTGCCAATTCCACTCGTCTTGCCTGAATGCGGGTAGCAGTTGCCAAGATGATAATCGGGGCGATCACTGTGAGCAGGATACTGACGACGACGAGTGCCACTAACGGCTCAATGAGCGTGAAACCATTGGGGTTGGTATGCTTGAGCGTCATTCGTTTTGTGGATTGACTGGATAGTTGGGAGCATCAGCCTGACATTGGGGAGGACGCTGGTTCTTGTCAGAAATAGCATACTGGGTGTAAGTTGCTCCTGGTCCTCCTAGGCGATCGCTAGCATCGGCAGCACAAGCCAGGGTTTGAATCCAGGGATCATCTCGACCAACTTCTCGGAAGAATTCATCTGGTAATTCTACAGATTTTTGAGTAAATTTTTGGGCAAACAGATCTAGAGATTGAGAGAATAGCCCAGTATCAAACTGCCACTGCCGAGTCGGAACACTGTAGTAAGGTGGGATGAAAGGAGATGTAGCGGATGTACTGTCAGTTGGGTATTTCGTAGAATTATTGCCAAACAGACTTAGACTACCGTCATTGAGATTAACCTGATCTAATCTAATTGGGGCAACTGGTGCTGTAGCATAGGCACTCCGCTGGAACTGAATAAAGTTACCTTTGATGTTGGTTGTTATATCTTGCCAGTTTTCCAGGAACCGGACAAAGTTTTGTAAGCCTGCTGGTTCTTCATTTTGGCGGCTGGGACTGTTGCCAGAGACAAATGTGGCATTAAAGGTTGTGTTTTTGTCGGCTTGTTGTAGCCATTGCTTCTGAAGCTGTCCACTTCCCTGAGCTAGGTTGCCGCCTCCACCACCAGGAGAGCCATCTGGGCTGTGGATTTGTAGAACTGGTACGAGTCTGGGTTGGTGGAAAGGGAGTGAGGTAATACCTGTTGGAACACCTTCTGGTACTAGTGAGAATGCGCGCCCCGACAATCCACTACCAGTAATTTTACCTGTTGCTAGTACATTGCCTATTAAGGTACTTCCATTTCCAATGGTAACTGCACCACCAACCACCCAATACACATTGTCCCCTACTACCCCGCCGTTTCCGTTTAACTGCACCTTTGCATTGTTAGCAAGGCTGAGATTGCCATTTACAACGATCACAAAGATAGACATTGCATCACCAGAGAGAGTTATAGTAACGCCTTTAGAGATATTAAGACCGCCTGCGGAGTAAACAAGCATTTCACCTCCGCCTGCAAGTTCGATCTTTTGGGTGGAGGGATCTTTAATATCAATGGTTGAGAAAGTTGGGGAAACTACTAATGGGTTCTGTGGTGTTTTTGCTTTTAGGGTGTTGAAGACTTTAGAGATTTGATTTGTAATCTGCCCCGGAGAATAGGGAGGTGGATCAGATGAAGCAAAGGGTGAGCACGGCGTGGGAGATGGTGCATTCGAGGCAGATGGTGCATATGCTTGGCAAGCACGAAGGAACCCTAGATCTGGAGCTTCCGGCGGCTGGAAAATAAATAAATTCTTGTTGCTATTGCCGTCGTAACTAGCTTTTCCACTAGCGTCCCTTGTCTGAAACCACAAGGCATTACTAACAGGACTAGTACTGGTTTTCTGGGGCTTTGGATAGCCATTGCCGTCATAACCACCAGTAAAGGCAACTCGCCGAGCGTAGCGTCTATCGGCTAATAAAGCAGGTTTTGAGGTATCAAGACCATCAGAAGTCCAATTTTGACATTCAGAAACAGGAAGCTGTCTACATATTTCTGTATCATAAGCATACACTTGTGCCCGTCGTTGAATCGGGGTTACTCCATTAGTCAGATAAGAACTTTGATTTTTATCAGTAGGAAAGCCATCATTATCTACCCAGTTAGCACTAGTAACAAAGTTGTTATCAAAAAAGCCATTTCCTAGAAGCGCTGCGGCGGCAGAACCACTAGCATTATTTCTGAGGTCGAAGTCTCCTAGATCGCGGAACCCATCCTGAAAATTGTTAGATAGTAGTGTGATGGCATCCGAAATAATGGTTACTGGTCGCCATGTATCACCATAACTGGTAGGACAACCAGTCTTGCCTGGACGACAGGCGTAGTAGGGATTAAGAGTTGCAGCACGGTTGTAGAAGTTGCCCCAATCATCTACTAACTTCTCTGTAAACTCTTCCATCTCTGTATTATCTCCTGGTTGCAGGTGCGGGTTGAAGTCACCCTTGATATATACGGGTAAATTCGTTGCCAGGATTAGTCCTTTTTCTGCTGCTAAATAAGCATTATCGTCGGTTCGGGCTAAGTTGCTGCCGTTGATGAGTCTAATACCATTTGGGCGTCGAGTGGGATCGAGTTTAAAATCAGTTGAACTTAGTAAATCTCCGGCAACACTTGTGTCACTGGCATCAGGTAAAGCATCGTCACGGCTGGCATAGATGATGCCACTATAAGGCAATAAATACTCGTTCGACCCCATCAGCTTTCTCGTAATTCCCTTAGTATCGTCAGAACTAAGATTGATTTCTGTTACCCGAATTTCCAAGGGTTGACGCTGCTCTAGTGTTAGGTCAAAGTTTTTATCAACATCGTAGGTGGTTGAATTGGACTGAGATTGACTGTTCGTCTGACTTTGTTTGGTAGCAACCTTTTTATCCAGCGCCTTAACTTCCCTAGCATCTAAGAAGGTAGCTTCTTTAATTGCCCCATGAGGAATCACAGCATCACTGGGATTACCGATAGTACCATCCAAAATTTTTAGAGAGCAAATTGCTGTATCAATGGCTGAATTTTCTGACAGGCTCAGGGGTTTTGTGTTATCTATCAGCGATCCACTAGAACCTAATTTCTGTAAAGCCTTCTGGAGCGGCTCGTTGACAATGCGCCCGTTAGGGAACATCAGCCTTGCTTGTGCCTTCAGCTCAGTCATGTATGTGGCTGTTGCCGCAGTTCTAGCTGCATCGCTAGTGTATGGAGGGGGATAAACAACGCCATTGTTTGATCTCCCACTACCAACATCTGCCGTTATGGCAGGATCGGGGTTGGGGGGTAAACTGCTACCTCCAGTACCCCAAGGCAAACCTTCATCAGTCCCAAATTTACCATTCTGGGCAGTCGTAGCATTTGACGGATCGTAGTAGCTGCTAACACAAGCAATCGGTACTTGGTTGGTCCCAGAGCTTTTTGTGTATTGATATACCGCAGTGGCACGCATCCGTAAGTTTGGTGGTTTTGTACTCTCCTTAGATGTACTTCCATTAGCTGTGTTGGAGTTATTAGATGTACTGCCGTTATTTGTATTAGAGTCGATACCGCCTGTCATTGGCATTGTATCAGACCAAACTAAAGTGTAGGGGGTAGCTGTAGTCTCACCTGCTATGGGAGGGGTGTCAGGAATAGGACTACTTGCAGGATCGTCAAGAGTCTTGTGCTGAGAGAGATCGGGAGGGAAGGAATCGGCTTTTAAAGCCTTAATTGAACTTCCTCGATTTTGATAAATTCCTGCTCCTGTAATGATGCGTAAACCCCCAACATCAGCATAAGAATTATCGGCACCAAGAGCGGCTTTTGCTTCCCAGAAACCATCTCTATCTGACATTCCTAGATCGAACAGTTTCTGCACTTGGGTAGTACGGTAGCGGGGCTTGTCATCAGGGTGAGTCCAATTAATATCACTACCAAGCATCTGACGCTCATTGCTAGCAACATAGTCGTCACCTTTTTTCCACAAAGCAGGGAGATTGTTTCCTACTTTGATGCGATCGCCCAATAGCATTTCTTTGCCATCCTGCTTCTGCTGATGAGGCCAAGTTGCTTCAAGCTGAGATGTGTTCAACTTAACCAAGTAAGTACTTTTAGCTTGCGCACTTGAGTTGCTGGAGCTACCTCCGGCAAACCCTTGAGTCAGTTGATTATTGGCGTCTAAAGGCTCTCTCCAATCTGATGGAGGCCCGATCACATTCGCAGGAAAAATATTGGGATCGATATTAGTTCCAGCGCTATCATAAGGGTATTTCGCCCCAGATCCATCAGCTGCTGGGATTTCAGCATAAGGAACACGGCGGGTACGGTTTCTTAAATAAATTTCGAGTTCTTCTGCTAGAACGTTGTAAGTGTTTAAACTTGGGTCTGCATCAACGCGATTGGCAAATCTAGCTTTAACTTCTTCGGGGTATTGGGATATTGCTAAAACAGTATCCTTTTTAGGTGGTATGACAGAACAAGGATTAGCACTTTCTTGACAGTAGTAAGTAGAAAGTGCTGTCAGCTTCATGAGTGCAATTCGTTGGTTGTAGGCAGCATCGTTATAAGCTATCTGAGAACCACCAGCACTATTTGTAGACTTGTGAACACCATCAATTTGGCTATAGTCAGGATTTTTTCCGTCAGCGTAATCTGAGTACAAATCAACGTTGACAGGTGCTTGATCTATGGTGTCTGTGGTATTTCCAGTCCCCACATTACCGCCAACGTTAATCTTACTATTTTCCTGCTGGTAGAAGCAGGAATTTTTATTGCTAACTTGATATAGTTGAACAGAAGTTTCTTGATGTCCCCCAACTAATAAGTTGGCGTTAGTTTGAATTCTGCCATTGAGGTGAAAAGGTTTACTAGGCTCGCTGGGCGTTAGTTCTAGGTCATCTTGGAACCAAACTGTGTTGTGATTCAGCGGAATGAGACTGTAGTCTTGCTGAAACTCCAATGCCGAAAAGCTGCGATCGCCTCTGTGAACTTCATAATTCCCTGGTGGAGGAGTCACAATCGGCACACTAGCAACGAAGACAAAGAAGCTCTTTTTTAATTTGCCACCTGACTGATACCAATCAGAGTCACCCAGAGGAGTAGCGCTGGTGCGGAGGACGCTAGCGCACTGTCCGCTAAGTGTACCTTCATCTGTTGGTGCTGTTCTCGCCTCTAATGGATTTCTAGCGCGATTAAATCTTCCTGCAGCAGTTCCTGTTGTAGTGCGACTGGGACTGCGGAAGTAGATGCCGTAGAGGGTAAAGCTATCAAACTTGCCATTGTTATCTGTATCGACCGGAAACTTCCAGGCAGTTGTCAGCGTTTCATCATTTTCCAGCAAATAGGTGTTCCCAATCTGGGTTTCGATGCCGCCACTGCGATTAATATCGTAGGCAAGTTTTAAGCGAGTCTCATCACCAAATGTATATTTAGGATTGGTTTTGATGACATCATAGAGGGTGCGATCGGATGGGGTAGAGCGGGGCAGGTTGGAGTCGTTGAGTAGAGCATCTATTTTGGCTCTGGCGCGATCGATGCCTGGGTTAGCAGCATTGAACACCACCTGATTCACCCTAACATCACTGGCGTTTCTCGCGCGATCAAAAGAGCGCAACAAGATCGCTGTCGTCAACAGAACCACAACCAGCGACACCATTACCACCGTTGGTAACACGAAACCAGCTTGGGAAAGACGGGCTCTCCTAACGCCACTTAATAGCTTACGTTGTAGGCGTTTACTCGGATGTTGATTGACGGCACTAGATAGTTGCCGAACCCGTCTAGTCTTGGCTCGCTTTCGGATTGACATTGCTGCCCTTTTGTCAGAGTGTGATGAAAATCACAAATTCCGACTCTACTATAATCCTAAAGCTAAATAGATGACCAACATTCTCCCGCTTAAAGAAAGTTGGAGAACGTTGAACTCATCTATAACAACAATCCGTGCAGAAGTTTAAGACTCTCCTCTATGCGCTCCGTGCCTCTGTGGTTCGTTAACAACGATGTGATTACGCTGCCAGTTCTTTCTCTTTATGAGTCATGATAGTGCAATCAGAAGTTGCGTATGCTCGACAGAGTAGTACGTACCCAGAAGCAATCTGGTCGTCATCTAAAAAAGACTGAGCAGACTGGTCAACTGATCCGGCTTTGAGCTGACCAGCACAGTAAGAGCAAGCACCTACACGACAAGCAGAGGGCAGCTTAACCCCTTTTGACATTGCCGCGTCGAGAATATACTGATTTTCGGAAACTCCGATTGTAGTATGGAGCCCTTCGGACTCATTAACAAAAGTTACTCTATGAGTGACTTTCTTTGTTGAATCATTCTTAGTCAGGTTTAACTGCTTGTAACTCATCATCATCCTAACCTCTCTTGTACTTGTAACGAGCGGTGAGGTGGGCTCTAGAACCAGATAAGCTGCTACTTGTGATACTTAACAGCTATACCCGCAACGGAGACCCTTAGGACAACGGCTATAATTGATCAGCTGATGTCAAAGGTGCTCCTCCCATTGCCTACGGAGTTAGCTGACGGGCTCAGACTGGAAGGTGTCTGTCTCAACTAGCGTGAAATTAGCCCCAAAAATTGGTTCCTCCGCTCCAAATTAGACAATCTGTGCCGCTTGTTTGGCGTCAGATTGCTGGTAATGAATTAGGCTACCCACTCAGTAACTAAGTTTTCATTTGAAACTTTATGTGTGAATTCAAATGAGTTTAGTTGTCTGTGATACTAACCGAGCAAAAAAGCTAGGTATAACTATCTTTAGAGAGATTTTGGCAACTATGGAATTAACTACTTCTGCAGCAACGACAGTTACGTTCTGTATTGATTGACATTTAGTCTATGTAATCATTTGTTATTTCAGGACTTTCAGCGTTATTTGATGCAATTGGACGATGACCATCTATGTTTAGAGTATCTCTAACCTCTAAATTACTGGGGTCAACTGGACGTTTGCCGTCTACGTTAAGAGTGCCATGAACAGGAAGATTACTAGATGCAATCGGACGCTGACCATCAACATTGAGAGTCTCCTGAACCTGAAACTCGCCTGAAGTAACTGGACGCTGACCATCTATGTTCAAGGTGTCCGTAGCTTTTAAATTACTTGGGTCAACCGGACGCTGACCATCTATGTTAATTGTTTTGCGAACCTGTTGTGGTTTGCTAAGTGATGTTGAAGCATCTGTAGACTTATTTTGAGCTTGCTCAAGGTAGTTGCCAGATCTACCATCGGCGAACCCTTGAGTTTCATTAGTTACATCACTATTAACTTTATCTGTATTATCCGTACTCATTTTCTGACTCCTTCATAAAGGGGTATTAGCGCCCGTGCTATGTTCAGTCCGACAGCTCAGTACTACCAGATTACCTCAAGATCACAGTCTTCCAATGGGCATCAGGCTCACTGGCTGTTCATTGGGTGACATCTGAAAAATCGACTTCACCTTGTTGTCGTCGAAACCACCGACAATAGCGTTCCAAGACCAAGAAACCTCGACAGAATTAGTCCGCCTGGGCTGTTTACTTGCTGTGTTTATGCCCTTTGAACTTGCCGCTTCACTAGACCTCTGATACTGGCTCAGACACCAACCAAGCAATGTCATAGGCAAGAGGAGGGAGTAGCGCCTCACGCTGACCAACCGCACGAGCATGACCACATATCAGATCAAGGGGAGTGTCAAGGAGGTCATCAAGCAGACTGGGGACCTCAATACCCCTATGATTGAACTGAGTCACCGTGATCGGCACTTCTTTAAGGAGCCAGCGACTCAAACGGTAGCAATAATCATACCATCTCATTTCTTTCCCCAAACTGACCCCGTGTAGTTCATGCAAATAGCGATTCCCTTGCCCATACCGTCGCCACTGACTGCGTAACTCGTTCAGCGTTGAGCGATGCCTATGCTGCACAATTGCCTGTGCTGCCAAAATAAGCTGCCACTGACCGGATTGTAGAATTCGCCAGCACAAATCGGCATCCCCCCCTGTAATGAGGTAAGAACGAAATAGCCCTACCTGCTCTAGCACACGGCGACGCACTGCCAAGTTGGCTGTTTGCCCGTAAGGATAGAAGGGATGAGCCAGTGTGTGTTTCTGAGATAGGGTGGCATAGCGCTCTGCGTAACGCTCTAGCCAACCTGTGCTTGGTAAAGCCAGAATCTCTCCCGCCACCAAACCCACAGTGGGTTTGCCAAAGGGTTGAATTAATTGCCTCAGCCAGTCAGCCTGCGGGCGACAATCGGCGTCTGTGAAAGCCAAAAATTCCCCACGTGCCGCGCGGATGCCGACATTGCGGGCCGCATAAGAACTTTGAATCGTAGATTCCTGTAGTAGGCAAATTTGCATGGGATGGCTGGTTTGAACCAGAGTTTTCAGTAAAGAAGCCGTACGATCACCGCTGTTATTATCAACCAGCAGATATTCGGTTCGCTCTGCTGGGTAAGTTTGCTGCTGTAAGCAATCTACCAAGTCGGGCAAGTCACCCTCACCGTTGTAAATGGGGACAATCACAGAAACAAACGGTAACGTGGCGGTAGCAGGCGAAATCTGTGTTGGATCGTCAATCATAAGTTATTGACTTGAAATTGTCAGGTCTGACTTCTCGCTTAATTTGTGGTCTAATGTTTTCTGGACCTTCACCCATATGGTTCTAATTTGGTAGCCCTATCTGTAGCCAGAATATAGTTAATTGAGGAAACTATGTTTCTATGTGACATGAATTATATAAAATATTTACGTTTTCTTCAGAAATTAAAACTACACAAAGCTACAAAGTTGAGAGTAGATTTTCTCATAAGAAGGAGAAATATTTCTCCAACTTAATTCCTCTGCTCGCTTACGAGCAGAGATTCCCATTATCTCGCGCTCTGAAGGATGATTCTTCAAATATAGTATCGCTTCTACCACTTTTTCCGGTCTATTATCTTGAATTAAAATCGCTTCTTTGCTGGGCAAATAGGTTCGTACAGAAGGTAAATCTGTGGATATAACAGGCAATCCACAAGCGATTCCTTCAAGCAAAGCATTATTAGCAGTTGATTGAGTTAAAGGAAGAAATAATATATCAGACTGTTGATATAGAGCCAACAAATCAGTATCACTGATTCCCTGATAAACTTTGATGTTTGGCAATTTTTGTTGATTAGATGCATTTGAAGAGACAAGATGAAATTCAATGTATTTCTCACTGCTTAGCATTTCTGCAACTTTACGCAGTGCATCAAAATCTCGTAAGTATTTTCCTACAGTAATACATTTAAAGCTCTTAGACTCCCTTCGGTATCTATGCGGCTTAAAATAATCAGTATCAATACCATGTAAAATCAAACAAATCTTATGAGGTTCTATGTATTCAGCGAAGTAGGATACCTGTTCAGGAGATACTACTACAATAAAATCAAGTTGAGGAATGATGCGTTTGTTAATCAAAGTGTCTAATAGTTCCGGGGGTTGGTGATAGGTAGCGACTAATTTAGGCTGCCTTGTATGAGATAAAGTAAAGAGCTTTGGTAGAAACTGAGCAGAATGTTCACCATCTAGGTAGTGAATAATGTCAACCTTGTAACTCCAAGCTTTTTGAACTGCTTTAAACTCGGCGACTAAATCACTTAGCTTATACCATTGCATTCCTTGCTCTTGGACTTTGTGACGTAAATAAGCTCTGATTACATTATTTTTAATGGGAAAGCCCTCATCACTATCGGAAGCAAGCCACGTTTCAGATTCATAAATTTGAGAGTTTAGATATTTCACAAACTGGTGAATTCCAGAATGCTTTCCCCAGTGTGGGTAATAAGTACGAATAAAATAAATATACATTGCCATTTAATGATTTACAGCACCTAATAAGCCAACAATATGACCAACTTCAATGAGTGTGAAACATTTGTCTGTGAATCGTTTTGGATTATTAGTAGGAATGAGAAGAGCCGATAGCTTTTTAGGTGATCGCATCAAATTAACTGCTTTCGAAACAGCCAAGCGTAAGCGTCCCTGCAATGCTGGTGATTCTTCAATT
>JAFAVL010000498.1 GCA_019242465.1 Chroococcidiopsidaceae cyanobacterium CP_BM_RX_35
TGGCAGCAACGGTGGCAAATAGTTCAGGCGGCAGACATACACTCACCTCAACAATACGCTGGCACTGAGTACATGTGACGTGGTGGTGATGGCTACCGCCACACAAGCGGTAACGATTTCCGCCGTCCGCGGCAGGTAAACAGTGAAATAGTCCCTGGCTCATCAACACTTCCACAGCACGGTACACAGTTGCGCGTCCGAGCTTCGGGTCGATATTTCGCAGCTCTTGCCAAAGAGCATCTACGGTGAAATCGGCTCTACTCGACGCCAGCGTTGCCAGTTGTTCTGCGATTAACTGGCGTGGACGAGTGGTACGTAATCCCAGCGTCTCAAACAGTGTCAGGATACTTTCGGCAGTCACTGGTATGTGATCATCTCCGTGACTGTTCAACCTGTAATCGCTCCCGAACTCCTGGTACTTGTCTGCCATTTGCATTGCTCTATTTTAGAACAGTACTAGCCGCCGCCGCTGCTGCTGTTACTCCAGGAGCCTTGCAGACATTGCTTGGAGCTTGTTTAGTCAATTGACAAAATGCCACAGTCAGTAAGTTCGCATTACTGAGAAGGGGCTGGGCAATCGAGCTATTAGAAGTTTGGAGCTGTTCTTTAACTTGCTGCCAGGAAAGACCATGTAGAAGTTCAGGGCTGACTGGAGTTCCACTTTGGATGTACCGTCCACCAATATATATAAACGGAATTCCTCCAGGACTTATAGTATAAGGAGGAACATCAAACTTCTCCAGTAAACTTTCTTGTGCAGGAGTAGGTTTTTGTAGTGGCTGCCCCTCGCGGTCCTGCAACTCTACTGGAGTGAAAGTTAGGTAGGAACTTTTGTAACTAGACTGATAAAAACTGAGGGTAGGAGTATCAGGAAAGTTGTCGATCGGGCTTGAGCGCATATACTTCAAACCGTCGAATTCACCGAAGCGTAAAAGTGCCAAGGTAAGTGACCACCGGAGACTAGCACAGAAGGGGCAGTAATCAGCTCCAATGTAGACTACCTCTGGTAGTTTTCCTGGAGGGTTTGGGGTGCTTGCTCCTGGTGGGATAGCCCGTAACAGTAACTGGTCAGATTTGGCAGTAGTGGATGTTAGCCCCTGCTGACTAGCCTGCTTGAGGGAATTTAAGAAATCGCTGCTAACGGGCTGGTCAATCTCAGGAGATTTGGCGGTTGCGTTAATAGGGCTGTAAATCCACAAAGTGCCAACGAGGGTCACTATTGCTACCACAATACCAATAAAAATTAGCTGTCCTCGGTCTAACCAGTCTCGCCCGATTGCTGCCAAAATAAACAGACTTAAGCTAAATAAAGCCGAAACAATGCAGTAGGGACAAAGGGCATGAATTTGAAAAGCTAGCAGATACATCAGGTATCCACTAAAAATCACCATAGCCGTAGCCCCAGCAAAGAGCAGCAAGGCTGTCCACTGCTCCAAGTTATCTTGTTGTTGCCTTTTGCCAAGACGCAGCAGCAATGGTCCCAAAGCGAGAACTGCCATAGTGATGTAAGCCAGGCATCCCCAAAGCGACAACGGGGCTCCTAGCACAGTGGCATATTGACCATTAAGCACTTGCTCACAGCCCTTAATGGGACAGGCAGTAGCGTGATTTAGTAGCTTGCTGGCAGTGAGATAGCCAGTTGTTAGAGCCCCGGCGGTCGCGATCGCTCCCATCAAAGGACGCGACCAGCGATAAATCCAAGGGGTAGGGCGATGACGTGTTCTAATCATAAGTTTGATATATCAATTAAAGTAGTTAGCAAAAGAAGTGTCCTTTTTGTCATACCTCAGATCCAAGGTCAGAGGCAAGAGCTGCTCTATTGCTCTGGGTCATCTTGGCTAGACTTGGAGATAGCTTTGAGTTTGGTATAGAATTCGGAACTATCTTGTGGGGGAGTAAACTGCTGAATCGGGCAATAATTATCACCCCATCGCGATTGCTGATCGTGGTTACTGGTTTTGGTGCTACTCCTATGCCCCAATTTTTCACCCATATGCTTGTTAGTAGGCAAGGCTTTAATGGTGGTGTCAAGCAGGGGCATGTCTGTTGGGCAGAGGGGCAGAGGAGGATTAGATTGCTCTCCCCTTGTTCCCGACGTTCTCAAGGGAGGCACCTCCACTCCCGTAGTCGGCTGCGCCTTGTCCTCCTGTCCCCTTGTCCCCTGTATAGTGACATTAACTGGGCCAGATGGGGAAGAACTGTGGGGGTGTCCTGCTAGCATCTGGGGAAAACCATTACATACGAGACGTTCAAATTCATAGTTGTAATGATGCATCGCCTGACCCCGCCGTTGCCAGAACGCTAGAATCTGCTCGACTGAGACGACCTTGTAACGTCCTTGGTATAGCGCCTCAATGACACTTTGATATACCCAGCTGGCTGGGTAGTCTTTGATCCAGTGGTTAACA
This sequence comes from Chroococcidiopsidaceae cyanobacterium CP_BM_RX_35, assembly GCA_019242465.1. The sequence goes on from JAFAVL010000498.1 coordinate 2,409, forward strand.
AGTTCCCTGGCTGTCTGACCACGCAACTCAAAACTATATTGAATTAATAGCGCGACTGCAAAGTCCGTCACTAAATCTAAGTCGAGATCAAACACATCAATCAAGCAGCAGACAGTTTTTACCTACCGCCTATAGCCTACCGCCTATTGCTACTTCCTAGCTCCTCTACAGCCTAACTCGGCATATAGAGCATATTGTTTTATTATTGTCTGTGTTCTAGTTAACCTAGTGGCAGAAAACTGATGATTGAAGTAGAGCATTTAAGTAAAATATACGGCTCAACCTCAGCAATTCAGGATGTGACCTTTAGCGTCGAGCCAGGGGAGATTTTGGGATTTCTCGGTCCCAATGGAGCCGGAAAAACCACAACGATGCGAATTCTAGCTGGCTACTTACCTGCAACCAGCGGCACAGCTCGCATTGCGGGATTTGATGTCCACGAGCAGTCATTGGCTGTACGGCAGCGAATTGGCTACTTACCAGAAACACCACCCCTATACCCGGAGATGACAGTTGAGGGATTTTTGTATTTTGTGGCGCGACTCAAGGGATTACCAGCCGGCGATCACAACGCCCAAGTCAATGCTGCCATTGAGCGTTGCCATCTTCAAGAACAGCGCCGTGTCCTGATTCGCAAACTCTCTAAGGGATTCCGGCAGCGGGTTGGCATTGCCCAGGCGATCGTCCACGATCCACCAGCCATTATTTTAGACGAACCTACCGTTGGACTTGACCCTCGGCAAATCATCGAAGTACGGAATTTAATCAAGAGCCTGGCTGGTAGTCACACAATTATTCTTTCCACCCATATTTTGCCAGAGGCGAGCATGACCTGTAACCGGGTAGCGATTATCAATCGCGGTGAAATAATTGCAACCAACACTCCAGAGAATCTTAGATCTGGTATGGAGGGGTCAGGTTATGAGCTGGAAATTGACGCAAATGCTACTGCGGCACAGCAATTGCAAGCTTTACCTGGAGTGCGTTTAGTCGAATCGATTTTGGCAGTAGGAAGTCAGAATATTACCCTCCTAAAGGAAAATCGCACTTGCCTGCGGGTAATATCGCAACCGGGAACCGAACCAGGTCGTGATATTGTCAGTGCCTTAGTAGGAATGGGAGTGGGAGTTTATGAAATGCGACGTACTCGCGCCACTCTAGAGGATGTGTTCCTAGAACTGACAACAGAGGAGACAAACTTGGAGCAGAACGGACGACAAGGCGTAGCCGACGCAGCCCCTGGAGGTTCCCTCCAGGGGAACGTCGGTGGCGAGGAGACCTCGCCACAACGTCCTCCAGATGAGGGGGCTGTTGTTGAGCTGCAAGAAGCCACAGAAGGAGAAGCTGCTTAAATGGGTATAGTATTAGGCAACATCATTGCCATTTATCGTCGGGAACTACAAAGCTACTTTGCCTCGCCTCTAGCCTATGTTGTTGCTAGCATCTTCTGGCTGTTATCTGGGTTTTTCTTTGCTGCGATTTTGCTAGGACCAGAGGGAGTCATTCAGCAAACAACTCAGCTAGATTTAAAAGGGCAACAACTTGGACAACCAGCATTGTCAATCGACGTCGCTTACGAATTCCTGAAAATCTTTTTGGGAGTCCTGGGATCTTTAGCGTTGTTCGTGCTACCAATTCTCTCAATGGGGCTGTATGCGGAGGAACGCAAGCGCGGTACCCTAGAACTTTTGGCTACGTCCCCAGTCACTAATTGGGCAGTGGCGGTGGGTAAACTACTGGGAGTGCTGACGTTTTTTATCACTATGGTGCTGCCACTACTGGTATTTGAAGCGATCGCCTTCAGTTATGCCAATCCTCCCGTCCAACCAGTAGTACCCCTATTAGGGCACTTAGGATTAATTTTGCTAGCAGCTGGGGTCCTGTCTTTAGGCATGTTCATCTCCTCTCT
>JAFAVL010000345.1 GCA_019242465.1 Chroococcidiopsidaceae cyanobacterium CP_BM_RX_35
ACAAGTTATTTGGGTTCCGTCGCTATATCCGCCCCACAAACTAACAACAAAATTTGCATATCGCTCAGAAATGGTACAAGAGGCGATCGCTGACCACCCAGCTTTTATCATTTCGCCATTAGCTAAAAATGATTCTGGTCCGACTTATGCTATCCAAACCCTACTCGACCTCCAGGCTTTCTATCCAAATACCTATTGGTACTGGATTGTTGGTCTGGACACCTTTCAAACTTTGCCCCATTGGTATCGCCGGCAGGAAATAGCGCTAGCGTGTGACTGGTTGGTGGTGCCGCGAGGGGGAGGAGCGCAAAGTCCGAGCGGAGGCTCCCTCCGATCGGAACTTTGTAAGAGAGGGGGAGATTGTGAGGTTTTGTGTCAGGAGGTGGTTCGACAACTGGGGGAGCAGGGAATTGGAATTCGTTGGCAGTTACTGCAGATGCCTTTGGTGGATATTTCTTCTAGTTTGATTCGCCAGTACTGTCGCGCTCGCATTTCAATCCGTTACCTAGTTCCTGAAGTCGTCAGAACTTACATCGCCGCCCACAATCTCTACTCGGACGGAACCGGATAAATTCTGTGTTTTTTCGGTCTAGATGACAGGAGCAGGTTATAATCTGGCTCCCCTTTGCGATATGATCTGGTTCATCGAGAGGAAATTCCATAGCTTAAATATAGAGGCAAGACGCTGTGATTAGAGTCGCAATCAACGGTTTTGGACGCATCGGACGCAACTTTATGCGCTGCTGGCTAGAGCGAGAAAATAGCAATATCGATCTCGTTGCCATCAATGACACATCTGACCCTAAAACTAACGCTCACCTGCTGAAGTATGACACGATGCTGGGGACGTTAAAGAACGCTGAGATCAGTGCGGATGAGAACTCGATCGTCGTCAACGGCAAAACCGTGAAGTGCGTATCAGATCGCAATCCTGAGAACTTGCCCTGGAAAGATTGGCAAATCGACCTGATTATTGAAGCAACGGGTGTCTTTACCAGCAAAGAAGGTGCTTCCAAGCATCTAACAGCGGGTGCCAAGAAAGTCTTGATCACAGCTCCAGGGAAAGGTGACGACGGCACCTTTGTTGTTGGTGTGAATCACCAAGACTACGATCCTAATAAACATGTTGTGATCAGTAATGCTAGTTGTACTACTAACTGCCTGGCCCCGATTGTTAAGGTCTTGCACGAACATTTCAGCATCATCAAAGGCACGATGACGACTACCCACAGCTACACTGGCGACCAGCGGCTGCTAGATGCTAGTCACCGGGATGTCCGACGGGCAAGGGCAGCAGCCATGAACATTGTGCCAACTTCAACTGGTGCAGCTAAAGCGGTGGCTCTGGTGCTACCAGCACTAAAGGGCAAGCTGAATGGTGTTGCGTTGCGAGTACCTACCCCCAATGTTTCCATGGTGGATTTAGTGATTCAGGTAGAGAAGAATACCTTTGCGGAAGAAGTTAACCGGGTGCTGCAGGAAGCTGCGAATGGTCCTATGAAAGGAATTATGGAATATAGCGATCTGCCACTTGTATCATCTGACTATCGCGGTCACGACGCCTCTTCGATTGTAGATGCCAGTTTAACTATGGTCATGGGCAATGATTTAGTGAAAGTTATGGCCTGGTATGACAATGAGTGGGGCTATAGTCAACGAGTCGTTGATTTAGCTGAAGTGGTAGCCCAGAAGTGGGTGGCTTAATCAAAAATGTTGAAAGCCCCGGCTAAGTGTCAGAACTTGGTCGGGGCTTTCTCCTGTTTGGTCAATTAGTTGGACTAGCGGATTAGAGGTAATTGTTCCTACAATAGCTGCACCTTCGCCAAGATGTTGTACCAGGACTTGAGCTGACTCCAGCGGTAGGCATAGGACTAACTCAAAGTCTTCGCCACCGTACAAAGCCCACTCCAATGCCTGCTCTGGTGAAACCCAACTATTTAGAGCAGCTGGAATGGTAATTTGACAACGATCAATTCTGGCACCAACGCCACTAGCTTGACATAGCTGTAATATAGCGTCTGCTAAACCATCGCTACTGTCCATTCCAGCAAGCGCCCGCTCACCAGCAACTCGCCATAGAATCGGTAACGCGTCCAATCGAGGTCGAGGGCGCTGGTGTGCCTGGAGCAATGCCAGACGCTCGACAGTGCCCAAACTCTGTCCTAATTCTGGATGAAGTAGTAATTCTAATCCTGCTCGCGAACGACCATGAATGCCAGTCACTACAATTGCATCTCCTAGTTGAGCGGCATCACGGCGGATAATATGCACGGGCTCGGCTTGCCCAAAGGCGGTAATTGCCAATGAGACTGTGCTGGAGCGACAGATATCACCCCCGACAATCTCTGTTTCATACTGTTGCAGACATTCAACCATCCCCTGATAGAGCCGCTCAACCCAGTTAACATAGACATCGCCTGGAAGTCCTAAAGCAACTGTGATTCCTACTGGGGATGCGCCCATAGCTGCCAAGTCAGATAAGTTGGCAGCGGCAGCTCGCCAACCCACATCTTCTGGGGAAGTCGTGCGATCGCTAAAATGCACCCCATCCACCAGCATATCTGTCGTAACGACTAGCAACCGCCCCGGCTGAGTTGACAGCACTGCCGCATCATCCCCGACAACTTCTGGAGGACAAAAGCGCTGTAATCTTTCTAAAAGACCCTTTTCCCCAAGATCTCGAACTTTCAAATTTCTAAGCCACTTGTGGCTCCAGCAAATTTTCTATGCCTTGAACGACCTTAGCTGATTCCACTTTGTCACCTGCCTTCAGTTTCTCTAAAACTTCCTTGCCCTCGGTGACATAGCCGAATACCGCATAGCGACCATCTAATAAGTTACGACCTGCTGGGGTGAGTTCCGGCTCAAACAGGAAAAAGAAAAATTGGGAAGAACCCCCATTAGGTTCAAATTCAGGTCTTGCCATCGCTACCGTACCATAGGCAGAGAAGGGAAGAACTGGTTGATCGCGGTAACGACCTGCATCTTCTAGAGTAATCCCATAGGTAGGGGTTGGGTCGCCTTTAACGAGGACTTCTAAGGGAATGGCGCGGTATTTACCAGTTTTAGGGTCAATAAAACCTTGTTCTGGACCCGGCGGGTCTCCTATTTGCAGCACATAAGAGTCTTCTGCCAGAATAAATTCTAAACCGTTATAGAAACCTCGTTGTACCAAATCAACAAAGTTTCCAGCAGTTACTGGAGCACTGTAGCCGTCCACAATTAGAGTGATATTACCTTTATTAGTGGTCATTTCTACAGTGGCACGACCTTTGAGTCGGGGTAAGTTACTGTACTCAGGTGGCACCTCAAACGGGAATCCCTGCACCATGAAATCTTCAAGCTGACCAACTAGATTTAGCAGCTTGGCTCGCCCCTCCCAAATTTGATTTTTATCTCTGGCATCAACAGACTGCCGTAGAGAGGTGATACCAGTTTTTAAGTCAGCAACTAGAGCTTGAGCTTGAGGTTGTCGTGCTGGAGGAACGCTTGCTAGAAGTTGGTTAGCGCGATCACTCAAGATGTTAGATGCCTTGCTCAAATCGCTTGAAATGTTGCCCCATCGTCGATTTGCTCGTAATTGGGTGGCAATATCTTCCAAACTAGCTTGTAGTTGTCGTACGGGTTGGTTGTCAATCGGCAGCGCATACTGCAACAAAGAGTTACCATCGGTAATGGCGTTTCCTGCTGGCAGAGCTGCCAGGCTTGCAGGAGTCCACCAAGCAGTACTTAAGCCCAAGGATAGAATGATTAGTATTAAAACAATCAGGCTGGTCTTCTGCCAACGTTGCACGAATTTTGTCATGGGTATTGCTCAAATGCGAGATCAATATTTATTTCAGGCGCTCAGGCACTGAGCCACTCGCGTCACCCATTGCTTAGAGCACTCTTTTCGCCCTTGTCTTGAAAAGTTTCCTACGCCGGGGAACCCGGTGAGTCAGCCCTGCAGGCGGGTTTCCCGCCGTAGGGGACTGCGAACCCGAAGGGATTCGAAGAACTTTCCGCTGTCTTGAAAAGTTTCCTACGCCGGGGAACCCGGTGAGTCAGCCCTGCAGGAAAGTCTCCCTCCGCAGGTGACTGGCGTCTGGGAAGCCTGCCTGCAGGGCTGGCTCCCGTAGGGGACTGCGTGAGCCGTAGGCGAAGCGAAGCGTTACCCGAAGGGCTGCGAAGAACTTTCCGATCGAGACGGGAAAAGCGCCGCATGGCTGTGCCTTCCACCTGTTTTGCCAAGATGGATGAATTCTGTGTAACCCACCCATAATCTTGCCATAGGGATTGAACAAAGAGATCTACTTTCTTGGTGTTAAACTTCCCAATCTGAACAGACCAATTTATTTAGCGCCGCTCAGGCGCTACAATAAGGTGCCGATTGTACTCCGAGATTAAGTTAATTGCTTCATGATCTCTAGTAACGACTTTCGACCCGGTGTGTCTATCGTATTAGATGGGTCCGTATGGCGAGTGGTGGAATTCCTCCACGTTAAGCCAGGGAAAGGCTCAGCCTTTGTGCGGACAAAACTAAAGAACGTACAGACTGGAAGTGTAGTAGAAAAAACTTTCCGGGCAGGGGAAACTGTGCCCCAAGCCAACTTAGAAAAGAGTACGATGCAGCATACCTATAAAGAAGGTGACGAGTTTGTCTTTATGGATATGGAAACCTATGAAGAAAGCCGATTGAATGCTAGTCAGATCGGTGGTCGTGTCAAGTATCTTAAAGATGGTATGGAGGTTAATGTTATTCGCTTCGGCGAACAAGTACTGGAAGTAGAGTTGCCTAATTCCGTAGTGCTGGAAGTGGTTCAAACCGATCCCGGCGTTCGTGGCGATACGGCAACAGGTGGCACTAAGCCTGCTACAGTCGAAACTGGTGCAACTGTGATGGTTCCCCTGTTTATCTCCAACGGAGAACGCATCCGCATTGACACCCGTGATGATAAATATCTAGGTCGGGAATAAATTTTAAGTCTTGAACTTTGATTTGAGATACTATCTCAAAACGTCAAAATCTATTGTCTTGAAAAGTTTCCTACGCCGGGGAAATCGGCTGCGAAGAACTTTTCGCTGTCTTGGAAAGTTTCCTCCGCCCTTACGGGTTTGGCAGTCACCTACGGTGGGAAACCCGCCTTCAGTACTGCACTTCACCCGGGGACCCAGCGCTGTCGTAAACTTTTCGCTCTTCTGATTAAATGGGATTCAGATAAACTGTGTCATTTGACATTGATGAAATCCGCCAACTTCTGATTGTTATTGCTCAGACCGATATTACAGAAGTAACGCTAAAAAACGACGATTTTGAACTGACAGTGCGTAAGGGGCTTAGTGGCAGCAGTCAAACACTGCCCATCGCCGAACCGAATCTGGGCAGCAGTGTGGGCGTGGGGTCATCCCCAAGTTCTGCTCCTGCGAACCAGACAGTAGGGGATAAGGAAACAGTTATCAGCCGCATCGTTGACACCGCTATGGCTGCGGCTGTACAGTATCCGGCAACGGCACCCTTGCCGACTGAGTCTGGATTGATTGAAGTGACTTCTCCCATGGTGGGGACATTCTACCGATCTCCGGCTCCGGGTGAGTCGTCCTTTGTCGAGGTAGGTGATCGCATTAGACTTGGTCAAACGGTCTGTATTATTGAGGCTATGAAGTTGATGAATGAAATTGAATCGGAAGTAGCCGGGCAGGTCGTAGAAATTCTCCTGCAAAACGGTGAACCAGTTGAGTTTGGCCAGCCCTTGATGAGAGTTAAACCTGACTAATACAAGCAAGGTTTAATTGCTCCAATTTTCCGAGCAGTTGTTTCGGGTTAATACTAAATGAAACTAGCTAATCCTGTCCCGCCAGAAGTTGTGCAACCAGTGGCTGAATATTTCAGCCTTTTGAGTGAACCAATGCGTCTGCGGCTACTGAACCAGTTATCGAGTGGCGAGAAATGCGTGCAAGAGTTGGTGCAAGGGATGCAAACAAGTCAAGCAAACGTCTCGAAGCACCTGAAGGTGATGTGGCAGGCAGGAATCCTCAGTCGTCGCAGCGAAGGGACTAGCGCTTACTATCGAGTTGAGGATGAGATGATTTTTGAACTTTGTCATCTAGTTTGTGATCGCCTCGCTACCCGGATAGAACAGCAAGCCCATCACTTTCGAGTTTTCAACGGTCGGCAGTAATCGCTAGAGTGAAAAGTTTTGTTGAAATCCTTGTCTTGTAAGTGGCTGCTCTAGCTCTAAGCCTTCACCCCCCAAAACTGTTAACGGCTTCCCCTCTACAGAAATCCAAACTTTGGCGCTTGGCTCTAAACTTGTAGCTGTATAGAGAACTTGTCCTATCCGACCTGTCATCGAATCGCTACCACCGCCACTGGTAAATTCTTGAGATAAATTAACGTGAACGCCATCTGACTTAGTTTTCACGTCTCGGAGCTTTGTTCCCCGAGGGATAGTACTACTAACACCTGCATCTGTTGGTCCTGCTAATAAGCGGTTGAAAGCAGCTGCCAGGACTGCATCAGGCTGGTTTGCCGCCTTCAGCTTAACTGAACTCTTAACTAGCTCCAGATGCTTATCTGTATCCTTAAGCCAGTAAACTTGTGCCGTCTGTATCTCAGCTTTAGCTGCTAAAGGCGACCTTAAGGGTGAGGTGGGTGGCGGCAATGTAGTGGTGGTAGGAGGGGGTGGATTGGTTGGAGAATTGGCAGAATGCACAGTCCACCAAGCAGCACCACCGCCTGCTGCTACCATTGCTGCTACAATACCTACAACCACACCCCTAGGAATGCGGTCAGTCCGTTGTTTTACCATTTGAAACCTCCTTAGAGCTGTGATCCGACCTGTGTGAGGAGGAGATTTACTGCTGCCTGGTCGTTTCTAATTTATAACCGAACCGCATGAAAATCGTCGTACTCACTTCTGGGTGTGTGCTTCTTGATCTGACTTTGCCTATCGCCTAATTTCAAATCCTTGTAGCCCTTCTGGCTCCTCATACTCGATTGTCAAGCTTTGGACCACAGCACCTGTCGGTCCATTATGACACCAGCAAATTATCTCTTCAACTATATTCTGCACTCCTTCAAAAACTGCTTCTACACGACCATCTGGTAGGTTGCACACCCAGCCGCAAATCCCCAGTTGCTCTGCCTCAGCCAACGTAGAGAGTCGATAGCCAACTCCTTGCACCATTCCAGTTACAAAAATGTGAGCACGGACGACAGACATATGTTGTTTAATCAATTGCT
>JAFAVL010000736.1 GCA_019242465.1 Chroococcidiopsidaceae cyanobacterium CP_BM_RX_35
TAAAGTCACATAGATATTACCAGGACCCGCAATGACGTTAACTTTGGGAATCGTTTCAGTCCCATAGGCTAAAGCCGCGATCGCCTGCGCTCCTCCCACCCGATAAATTTCTGCCACCCCAGCTTCTTGAGCAGCAACTAACACAGCAGGATTAATCGCCTTCCCCATGCCTGGTGGCGTAACGATGACTAGACGTGGCACTCCAGCTACTTTGGCAGGAATTGCATTCATCAGTACTGTGCTGGGATAGGCCGCCCGACCACCAGGGATGTAGAGCCCCGCCCGATCTACTGGTGTGTACCGCTTGCCCAACACGACCTCATCATCCCCAAATTGCACCCAACTTCTGGGTAAGCGCTGGCGATGAAATGCCTCAATTTGTCGGCAAGCCAGCATAATTGCCTCAAGTAACTCCTTAGACACCTGCTGGTAAGCCGCATCTAACTCCGAGCCACTGACGCGCAAGTCTTCTGGCTTGAGAGTTTGATTGTCAAATTCGGCGGTGTAATGCAAGACAGCTCGGTCCCCCTGGCGCTTTACCGCCTGAAGCACCTCCCGAACTGTCGCTTCTTTGTGAATGACCTGGTCGTCATGAGTCCGGTCGCAGATACGCTGTAACTCTGCTCGAACCTCTGTCTGCTGAGTAATGATTCGCAGCATGGATTAAATGAGAGTGCCAATCTAGGAATCACCCGACCAAGAACAGGTCTTCAAATAGCCTCGCCCTGATACAGTGCCAGGCTGACCCATTCTTGTCTCTCTAGCTTAACCTGCTAATAGTAGATTTTTGGGACAATCGTCATATCATCAGCAGAGATGCTATATTAGTGTGTCTATGACTTCGTTTACATATCGATAGCTTAACTGGAACTGACTGTGGCGAATACAAAATCTGCTATCAAGCGCGTCCAAATTGCAGAACGAAATCGGCTGCGTAACAAGGCTTACAAGTCAGCGGTAAAGACGCTGATGAAAAAATACTTTGCTGCTGTGGACACCTATGCTACCAATCCCAGCACTGAATCGCAGCAAGAAGTCTTACAGCACATGGCTGCGGCTTACAGCAAAATCGATAGAGCTGTGAAGCGTGGAGTCCTGCATCCCAATAATGGGGCACGCAAAAAGTCTCGCTTAGCTCAGCGGCTGAAACGGCACGAGCAAAGAGAGGGAGTAGAGAGTAGGGAGTAGGGAGTGCAGCTGATTGATACCCACGTTCATCTCAACTTTGATATGTTCGAGCCGGACTTAGCAGATGTTAAAGCTCGGTGGCGTGAAGCTGGTGTGGTTCGATTGGTTCATTCCTGCGTTCACCCAGGAGAGTTTGCCAGGATTCAAGCTTTGGCTCACCAGCTACCGGAACTCAGCTTTGCTGTTGGTTTGCACCCGTTAGATGCTGACAAATGGATTCAAAGATCTGTTAGAGACGGCTTGGGGAGCTATGTTGAACTGGCTCAACGTTCCACACTCAGTGTCTCCTTGGCTACGCCCTCGCAAGTTCAAGATACAGCAGAACTTATTCTCTCCCTCGCTCGTTCTGACCCTAAAGTTGTGGCGATTGGTGAAATCGGGCTAGATTTTTATAAAGCCGACAACCAGGAACAGCAGCGCATGGTGTTGGCAGCCCAACTAGATATAGCGGCTGAACTGAACATACCAGTGATTATTCACTGTCGTGAAGCTGCGGCACCCATGCGGGAATTGCTGACGGGGTGGAAGCGGTTGAGGGGTGAAAGAGCGCGGGGTGTCATGCACTGTTGGGGTGGAACGCCGGAAGAAACTCAATGGTTTCTCGACTTAGGATTTTATATCAGCTTCAGCGGCACAGTAACCTTCAAAAACGCCAAGCAAATTCACAGTAGTGCTCAGATGGTCAACAGCGATCGCCTGTTAATTGAAACTGACTGCCCATTCCTAGCTCCTGTCCCGAAAAGAGGACAACGACGGAATGAGCCTGCTTACGTCCGCTATGTTGCAGAGACAGTTGCTAGACTCCGGGGGATGACGCTTGAGGTAATTGCTGTCCAGACAACACAAAATGCTTGTGAACTTTTTGGTCTTTCAGTCTGAGCTTTCTCCTCTTGCCTATCAGTTTAACCCTACAAACCCTTGGGAAAAACGCCATAATAGTAGTCTATGAACCGAATTCTAGGTCGCCCTGAACGATTTCAAGCCCAAGTCCGCTGCCGCCCAGTCTTTAATTCAACTATTAGTAGTGCTGTTGATAGACAAAAGAGCATTTTTGCTAGCCATTTGTCTAGCTATCATTCCCTAACCAAATTGCTGAGTCTTCTCAAGTCAAGCGTAAGTGCGATACAACAGAACCGCCTGTTACTGAACGAATAGCAGGCAGAGCACTCACTTTTTGACTCCAGATTCTCAAATCTTACCACGTAAGCGCGAGCTTGTAGACGCATGACTACCGAAAACTATATCGAACCATCCTTCCTGCTGCCCGATCTGATCGAAATCCAGCGAGCTAGCTTTCGTTGGTTTCTTGAAGAAGGACTGATTGAAGAACTCAACAGTTTCTCCCCAATCACGGACTACACCGGAAAACTAGAACTGCACTTCCTCGGACAAAACTACAAGCTGAAGCAGCCAAAATATGACGTAGATGAAGCTAAGCGTCGTGACAGCAGCTACGCGGTGCAGATGTACGTACCGACAAGATTGATTAATAAAGAAACTGGCGAAATTAAGGAGCAAGAAGTCTTCATTGGGGACCTTCCCTTGATGACCGATCGTGGCACCTTCATCATCAACGGTGCCGAGCGGGTGATTGTTAACCAGATTGTCCGTTCGCCGGGAGTGTACTACAAATCGGAAGTCGATAAAAATGGTCGTCGTACCTATAGTGGTAGTCTGATCCCTAATCGTGGTGCCTGGCTCAAATTTGAAACCGATCGCAACGACTTGGTGTGGGTGCGAATAGACAAAACCCGCAAACTGTCAGCCCAGGTGTTATTAAAGGCGCTTGGTCTTTCCGACAATGAAATCTTTGATGCCATGCGGCACCCGGAGTACTTCCAAAAAACGATTGAAAAAGAGGGGCAGTTCTCAGAAGAAGAGGCTTTGATGGAGCTGTACCGCAAACTGCGTCCTGGAGAACCTCCGACGGTTATGGGCGGTCAGCAGCTATTGGACTCTCGCTTTTTCGATCCCAAGCGGTATGACTTAGGTCGTGTGGGTCGCTACAAAATCAATAAGAAGTTGCGACTTTCAACACCTGATACAGTTAGGGTACTAACCCCAACCGATATCTTATCGTCGATTGATTACTTGATCAACCTAGAGTTTGACATGGGTAGCATCGACGATATCGATCACTTAGGCAACCGTCGGGTGAGAAGTGTAGGTGAATTGCTCCAAAACCAAGTTCGAGTAGGGCTAAACCGCCTGGAGCGAATCATCAGAGAACGCATGACTGTATCAGATGCTGATGCTTTAACTCCAGCATCATTAGTGAACCCGAAGCCATTAGTAGCAGCAATCAAAGAATTTTTCGGCTCCAGCCAGCTGAGTCAGTTCATGGATCAGACGAATCCTTTAGCTGAGCTAACTCACAAGCGCCGACTCAGTGCCCTAGGTCCAGGAGGCTTAACCAGGGAACGAGCAGGCTTTGCCGTCCGCGATATTCATCCTTCTCATTACGGACGTATCTGCCCGGTTGAAACTCCAGAAGGACCTAACGCCGGATTGATTGGTTCCTTGGCAACCCACGCCAAAGTCAACCAGTATGGCTTTTTGGAAACGCCCTATAGAGCGGTCGAAAATGGACAAGTGTTGTTTGATCGCTCTCCTGTCTACATGACAGCAGATGAGGAAGACGACTTGCGCGTTGCGGCAGGTGACATTCCGTTAGATGAAAATGGTCGCATTATTGGACCAATCGTATCAGTGCGCTATCGGCAGGAATTCATTACCACAACCCCTGACCAAGTAGACTACGTAGCCGTGTCGCCTGTGCAAATTGTTTCTGTTGCCACATCGATGATTCCATTTTTGGAACACGACGATGCCAACCGGGCTCTGATGGGGTCGAACATGCAGCGCCAAGCTGTACCACTCTTAAGACCAGAGCGCCCTTTGGTAGGGACAGGTTTAGAAGCCCAAGCGGCTCGCGACTCTGGCATGGTAGTGGTGTCACGTACTGCAGGAGAGGTGACTTATGTGGATGCTACCCGCATTCGGATTCGCCCCGCAGCTAATGCTGCTGAAATTGAATATCCCCTCTCAAAGTACCAACGATCAAACCAGGATACATGCTTGAACCAGCGACCGCTCGTCCAGATTGGCGATCACGTACTGGCAGGTCAGGTCTTAGCTGATGGCTCTTCCACTGAGGGGGGTGAATTGGCACTGGGGCAAAACATTGTGGTAGCTTACATGCCCTGGGAAGGCTACAACTATGAAGACGCGATTCTGATTAGTGAAAGGCTGGTGCAAGAAGACAACTACACCTCAATCCACATCGAGAAATATGAGATCGAGGCGAGACAGACCAAGCTCGGACCAGAGGAAATTACGCGAGAAATTCCCAATGTTGGCGAAGACGCCCTGAGACAGTTAGATGAGCAGGGCATCATCCGCATCGGCGCTTGGGTAGAGGCAGGAGACATCCTAGTTGGAAAGGTCACTCCCAAAGGTGAATCTGACCAGCCACCAGAAGAAAAGCTCCTACGGGCGATCTTTGGCGAAAAAGCGCGAGATGTCCGCGACAATTCCTTACGGGTGCCCAACGGGGAAAAAGGTCGAGTTGTGGATGTGCGCGTATTCACTAGAGAACAGGGCGATGAGTTACCCCCAGGGGCAAACATGGTTGTGCGAGTGTACGTCGCCCAGAAGCGCAAGATCCAGGTTGGCGACAAAATGGCAGGGCGTCATGGTAATAAGGGGATTATTTCTCGGATTTTGCCAGTAGAGGACATGCCTTATTTACCAGATGGGAAGCCAGTGGATATTGTCCTCAACCCCCTAGGTGTGCCTTCTCGGATGAATGTGGGTCAGGTGTTTGAGTGTTTATTAGGCTGGGCAGGAGAAAACTTGGGCGCGCGATTTAAGCTAACGCCATTTGATGAGATGTATGGCGAGGAGTCATCCCGCACTATCGTTCATGGCAAGCTCAAGGAAGCACGCGATTCCACTGGTCAAGACTGGGTGTTTGACCCAGATAACCCTGGCAAAATTATGGTGTATGACGGGCGTACTGGTGAACCGTTTGACCGACCAGTGACAGTCGGAGTGGCTTACATGCTCAAGCTCGTACACTTAGTAGACGACAAGATCCACGCTCGCTCCACTGGTCCTTATTCTCTTGTCACCCAGCAACCCCTAGGTGGCAAAGCCCAACAAGGGGGTCAACGGTTTGGTGAAATGGAAGTGTGGGCTCTTGAAGCATTTGGTGCCGCTTACACTCTCCAAGAATTGCTGACAGTGAAGTCCGACGATATGCAAGGGCGCAACGAGGCTCTTAACGCAATTGTCAAAGGCAAAGCTATTCCCAGACCAGGTACACCAGAGTCGTTCAAGGTGCTAATGCGGGAGTTGCAGTCTTTAGGGTTAGATATTGCCGTCCACAAAGTAGAGACCCAGGCAGACGGCAGCACCCTGGACGTAGAGGTGGATCTGATGGCAGATCCAATTGGTGGTCGTCGTACTCCCTCCAGACCCACTTATGAATCCCTCAGTCGTGAGGCTTTAGAAGAGGAAGAAGCTTAGAAGAGGCAGGGGGACCCCGAGTTCCCCATCACCCCATTCCGGCTCAGAATTAACTACTTGGCACTAAGCACTAAAGATGAGATACCAGCAAACAACTCAGTTTGACTACGTCAAGATTGGTTTGGCATCACCAGAACGCATTCGGAAGTGGGGAGAAAGAACCTTACCGAATGGTCAGGTGGTTGGTGAAGTGACCAAGCCGGAAACTATCAATTACAGAACGCTGAAGCCAGAGATGGATGGGCTATTTTGCGAACGCATCTTTGGTCCAGCGCGAGATTGGGAATGTCACTGCGGGAAATATAAAAGAGTACGGCATCGGGGAATCGTCTGCGAACGCTGCGGCGTCGAGGTAACAGAATCTCGCGTCCGCCGTCA
>JAFAVL010000330.1 GCA_019242465.1 Chroococcidiopsidaceae cyanobacterium CP_BM_RX_35
TATGGCTACCGTTGATACATCTCTTCGACGGTGGGGCAGGTGCAGCAATCAGCTTGTGTAACAACAATATTCAGATGGAAGTGGCACCCGTAGAGCGTCCTACTCAATATTTTGCGATCGCCACCGCTGTTGCTGGTGTCAGCGGGGGTTTAGGCACAACAGCAGGAGGCTTTTTAGTTCAGCTAGACTACATACATGGCTTGCCTGGACTGTTTGCTCTCTCAGCTATTGTCCGATTAGTCGCTTTACTACCTCTCGTCTTTGTACAAGAGCCACACTCTCAGCCACTGTTACAGCTCGTCAAAAGTCTCGTACCTTTTCAACCGGAAGCGGCAACAGCAGCTACAAGAATTGCGGATCGGGCACAATAGAAGAGATAGATTGCCAAAGGCTGACAGCTTTTAACACAGCAAATTGCATGAATCAAGTAGATTATCTCCGCATAAGTCTAGTAGACCGCTGCAATTTCCGGTGTCATTACTGCATGCCAGAAGGGGCAGAGCTTGACTACATCTTGAAGCGACAGCTCTTGACCCATGAGGAATTACTTACCCTGCTAACAGAAGTTTTTATTCCAGTTGGATTTACTCGGTTTCGTCTCACTGGAGGCGAACCGCTGTTACGTCCTGGTGTAGTGGAATTGGTCCGAGCGATTGCCTCCCTTCCCCAAACGCAAGATCTTGCGATGACTACTAATGGTTTTTTGCTGGCTGGAATGGCACAAGACTTGTATGATGCTGGTCTGAGACGCATTAATATTAGCCTTGACTCCCTCAATCCAGATACCTTTAACCAGATCATCGGCAATCGCGCTCGTTCCCAGTGGCAACAAGTCTGGGAGGGGATTCAGAGTGCCCATCAAGTAGGATTCAATCCCCTGAAGCTAAATGTTGTTGTCATTCCAGGGGTGAATGATAGCGAAGTCCTGGATTTAGCTGCCCTGACAATTGACCGACAATGGCACGTCCGGTTCATTGAGTTTATGCCGATTGGTAATAATCAGTTGTTTAGTGACCAGGGGTGGATAGCTTCAGCTCAGCTACGGCAGCAAATCAGCGCTACTTTTGGCTTAATAGAATCCTGCGTTCGTGGTAATGGTCCCGCAGATGTGTTTCAGATTCCCGGAGCGATGGGAACACTGGGATTTATTAGTCAGATGTCGGAATGTTTTTGTGATCGCTGCAATCGGATGCGCCTCTCGGCTGATGGCTGGTTGCGTCCTTGTCTCTTAAATGAAACGGGCCAAATCGACTTAAAAACCCCTCTTCGAGCTGGAACTAATCCAACCCAATTGCAAGAACAGGTAGGTCAATTATTGGCACTCAAACCAGAGATCAACTTTAAACAACGAGAATCTGGGACAACAGGTAGTTACACTCGCACAATGTCCCAGATTGGTGGTTAATTCGCTAGGCTTGCCGCGAGTAGTACTCAACCACCAGTAGTTCGTTGATTTGCAGCGCTATCCATTCGCGCTCAACTACACTGTTGACTTTTCCAACCATCTTGTTCTTGTCAAACTCCAGGTGGCTGGGTAGATTGGCTAAGCCAGGGTATTGCAGGTTAGTTTCCACCAGTTTGCGTGAACGCTCCTGATCTCTAACAGCAACTGTCTCGCCTGGACGGCACTGATAGCTAGGAATATTAACCACGCGCCCATTAATTGTCACATGACCGTGATTCACGAGCTGACGAGCGGCAGGAATTGTGGGAGCCATCCCCAGACGGAAGACAGTATTATCTAGACGCATTTCCAGCAGTTGCAACAGCACTTGTCCGGTGGAGCCAGTCACTCGTCTTGCTCTACGCACGTAACGCAGCAGTTGCTTTTCAGTCAAACCGTAATTGAAGCGGAGTTTTTGCTTTTCTTCTAGGCGAATCGCATACTCAGAGCGCTTCTTACGGGCTTGACCATGTTGCCCAGGCGGATAGGCACGCCTAGCACTCTTACGAGTCAATCCTGGCAGTTCACCTAGACGACGGATAATTCTGACGCGCGGTCCTCGATATCGGGACATGGAGTTTCCTGTTTTTAATCCTTTTAAATTTTACCAGAACCTATAATTATAAATCTGGATGTCAAGATTTTCCATCCCCCCACTCCTTGGCTAGACAATCGAAAAGCAGGTAGCATAACTTTGAGTATATTGGTGCGAGGAGTGTTATGTTAATACAAGGAAAAGGCAATATGCCGACAGCACGAGGAAAACGTGAGCGCATCGTTTCTGGTTTTATGGGCTTGGTTACCATGCCGCTGGCTATTGCTGGATGGTCGTCAATGACCTTACCTAGTGCAGCCCAAATTGTTGGAGACTATAGCTCCCGAAACTACTATGCTTATCCCTACTCTTACCTAAGTTCAAAAGATTATCGCGATTGTTCTGCCCGGTTGCTGAAGGTTAAAGTCCCAGCCCCTGCGGTAGCAACAGCTTGCGCTCAGACACTCAGTCCCGAAAATCTATCCAAATGTGTTGTTAATATCAAAGACAAGACAAACAATACTGCCCTGGACGCTCTTAACACCTGTAGTCAAGCTCGCCGTCCTACTGAGGTAGCTGATTGCGTGGTTGGTATCAGCCAAAGCAGCAGTAGGAAAGCTGATCCTGCTGATTTAGCCTACTGTGGTAGCAGTTTACTACCGGGACGGTTTGCTGATTGTGTAGTGGGCTTGCGTCGTTCACTCAACTTTGCTATCCCCACTCTGGCGTTAGACACCTGTATTAGTGCGACCGACCAACTGTTGGACGTGTCTCCTAACTTTGTGCCTCAAAATGGGACGCCAGCGATTCCGTTTCCCACCCCAACGACCATACCTACATCTCCAACGCAGCCAGTGCAGCCAGCTCCAACACCCTCTATACCAAATGGTCTGCTCAATCCGCCAGGTACGCGATGAGGCGAAGAGGCGCAGAGCTTTTCCTAGATGGAAGTCGCACGCTAAAATTCAAT
>JAFAVL010000554.1 GCA_019242465.1 Chroococcidiopsidaceae cyanobacterium CP_BM_RX_35
GTGATGAAAACTTCCACTTGTACTCAGTCAACATTCTCTCTCTGGGAACCAGAGGGAGCAACGCTAAAGACTTCGTCAATATTCACTCTGATATTATTCGGGATCTGACACCCTTCCAAGGTGTTAAAGCTCAGCCAGTGAATCTCGACCACAACTTCCCGGATTGGGTACTGGTCGGAATGAATTTGCACGATCGGCAGAAGTTTGATGTCTACCGGATCAATCTGAAAAATGGTGCGGTTGAATTTGACACAGAGAACCCAGGCAATGTCGTTGCCTGGACAGCTGACGCTCAGTTCCAGGTGCGGGCGGCGATCGCTGCTACACCCGATGGGGGTTCGGATCTCTTAGTCCGCACAGCAGACGGTCAGCCTTGGGAGTTATTCCGTCACTGGGGACCAGACGATCAAGGTGGTGCTGTCAGTTTCTCTGAAGACGGCAAAACCCTTTATATCACTGCCTCTCACGATGCCAATGCTCAGCGTCTGATCGCTTTGGACATTGATACCCGCCAGGAAACAGTTATTGCTTTCGATGAACAGTATGATGTCGGTGGGATTGTCATCCACCCGACTAAACGAGTCATCCAGGCAATTTCCTTTTATAGGGATAAACAGGAGTGGCAGATACTCGACCAAAGCATTGCCGCAGATTTCGAGGCAATTGCTAAGGTGCGCCCTGGAGAGTTTAGCATTACAAGCCGCGACCTCGCTGACCAGAATTGGCTTGTTGTGTACATGACTGATGATGGACCAGCCTACTACTACGCTTACGATAGGGAATCCAAGACCAGCACTTTGATGTTCAGCAATCAACCTAAACTGGAAGGGTTATCGCTGGCATCCATGCAACCAGTTTCCTACCAGGCGCGGGACGGACTGACTATTCATGGCTATCTCACAACGCCAGTAGGTATTATCACCAAAAATTTACCGACAATACTCCTGGTCCACGGTGGTCCTTGGGCCCGGGACTCCTGGGGTTACAGCCCGCTCGTGCAGTGGTTGGCGAACCGGGGCTACGCAGTATTGCAAGTTAACTTCCGAGGTTCCACTGGCTACGGTAAAGCGTTCCTCAACGCTGGCAACCGGGAGTGGGCGGCTAAGATGCATGATGACCTAATTGATGCGGTTAACTGGTTAGTGCAACAGGGGATAGCTGATCAGAAAAAGATCGCCATCATGGGTGGCTCCTACGGTGGCTACGCCACTCTGGTCGGATTAACCTTCACACCTGATGTCTTTGCGGCTGGTGTGGATATTGTTGGTCCCAGCAATTTGATTACCCTGATGCAAAGTATCCCTCCCTACTGGGCACCAATGAAAGCCGTGTTTGCTCATCGCTTAGGTGATTTGGAAAAGGAAGAGGATTTCCTGAAAGCACGATCGCCCTTATTCTTTGCTAACAAGATTCAATCACCACTGCTGATTGGGCAGGGAGCTAATGACCCAAGAGTCAAACAGGCAGAGAGCGAGCAGATTGTAGCGGCGATGCAAGCAGCAAATAAGCCAGTGAAGTACGTCCTCTATCCTGACGAAGGACACGGCTTTGCCCGCCCCGAAAACCGAATGCACTTTTTTGCCATCGCTGAGGAGTTTCTAGCTAAATACCTCGGTGGACAGTGCGAACCCTTGGGCGATATCCCTGGTCATTCGGGGCTGATTAAATAAACTTCACAGCTGCTGTAGTCTTTGGTGAACTACAGCAGCAAGCTCAACGGACGCGATCGCCACCCCAGAGCGAACGGACTAGTTTGTCAGTCATTTCTGCCCCAAACAATCGCACAGCAATTTTGTTATCCGGGTCACGTTCGGTGATCGCCCGTCGCATAGTTAAGTCACGCTCAGATAGGGCAGCACGCTCAGGTTCTGCCACTGGAGCAGCTTCATCCACCCAAATCAGCCATCGATCCATCATTTCGCAAGCAACCGTGCGTAGGAGAGTAAGTGTTTCATCCATCACGGGGCAGGTGTAGCACAAACTCGTGCGGGATTGAACCTGACGAATATACAAAGTTTTGCTGACATAAGCCTCAAGACGAGAATCTGCCTGCAACGCTAGATATGTTTGATTAACAGGTTCGTAGTAGCGGTCTAGGTATTCCAGATCTGTCAACAGGTCGGTTCGAGGAATATAGTCTATGTAGAAGAAGAGATAAGGAACTGTAGCAAACGCAAAAGCAAGATGAGGAACTCGGCTCTGTGGTCCTAGCCAGATAGTCAAATGCATATTGCTAAAGCCCGATTCGGGATCGCGCAGCCAAGAATGCACGAGCCAGTCGATTTCTGAACCGGAAAAGGTGTTGAGCGAACCTCTAGCCGTTCCAGTTGCAGCAGCATAACTTTGTAAATTTTTCGTAGACGTATCTGGCTGTAGCTCAAATCGAGCGTCAAGCTTCTGTCGGAGTTCGTTTGTTATACCCCACAGCCGCTCAAATACAGGTGTATTGTCTACTTCCAGTTGCTGCTCCACCATTGTTCCAAGGCTCCCCATCTATCTGTAGTCTATACCTGTAACCATTCATGATTTACCGGAAGGATCGGCAGCATGAATAAGTTCTGGTGGTTGAGTCGCGGCGCGTTGAATCACTTGTGCAGCTGTTGGTCTTTGCTGACGCTTAAACTCTCCGAGTTGTACAGGTTGACCTGTACGGGCAGACTGATAGATAGCTTGAATAATACGAATGTCTGCCAGTCCCTCCACTCCAGATGGTTCTGGAGCTTTATCCGTTAGCAGGCAATCTGAAAAGTAGGTGATTTCTGCCGCGAATTGGTCGCCAGCTGGGAATGAGCGCTCCTGCGTTTGACCATTTATGGTGAGTTGCTGCTTCAGCTCTCCTAGGTAGCTATATGCTGAATCCATCCGCAGATCGCCCTGAGTGCCCACAATTTGGAAAGTAGAGACTGGAGCTGCCCCAAAGCTGGAGGTAAAAGTTGCCAATCGTTCTCCCGGAAACTTCAGGATGGCGCTAGTCATTTCGTCAATTTGCTCAAATCGCTTCTCACCATTTTTTGCACTTACTGCAAAGACTTCAGTTGGTTCATCTTGAAACAAGTAACGAACAGCGTTAA
>JAFAVL010000612.1 GCA_019242465.1 Chroococcidiopsidaceae cyanobacterium CP_BM_RX_35
TGGGAAGCAATAACAACCACCAAAATGTTAAATAATCTAAAAATTGGCACCAAAATCGGAGCAAGTTTTGCACTAGGGTTGACCGTCTTTGCCATTATCGGTCTAATCTCGCACCGGAACACAACCAAACTGATTGCAGCTGCTCATCTGGAGGCGCATACATACCAAGTACTTGACGAACTCGCAGATCTGAGATCCAAGATTAAAGATGCGGAGACTGGGCAACGTGGATATGTGATTACTGGAGAAAGGCGTTATCTAGAACCGTATTTCACTGCAGTCAAAACGCTGGAACAAGACGCCAAGGATCTCCGAACTTTGACAGCTGATAACCCTTACCAACAGCACCGACTCGACGTTTTGGAACCGTTGATTGCTAGCAAAATTGCTGAGCTACAAGAGACAATTAATCTGCGCAGTCATCAAGGATTCACCGCTGCCTTGCAGGTTGTTCTGACAGATAAGGGCAAGAATCTTATGGATGACATTCGTAAGGCGATCGCAGAGATGGAAACTCAAGAGCGTGAACTATTACAACAGCGCTCAGAGGAGGCAGAAGCAACTGCCCTGAAAGCGACTTATACCATCGATTATGGCGTCCCTCTCTTCTCTATCATCTTAGTTTTAATTGGTTTTTTCCTCGCCCGAAACATTTCCAATCCCCTGGAGAAAATCTCCAGTGTGACTGAAAAGCTGGCAACTGGAGATTTATCAGTCAGCATGCCTACGTTGCATCGGCGGGACGAGATAGGCGTGTTGATGCAGACGTTTAATCAGATGATTGCCAATCTCCGAGAGACAACTCGGAAAAATGACGAACAGGGCTGGCTCAAGTCAAACCTGGCAAAGTTTAACCGTATGCTCCAAGGTCAGAGAAATCTTGAGACAGTCTCCCGACAAATATTATCTGAGCTAGCACCGCTAGTCGATGCACAGCAAGGCATTTTTTATATCCTGGACTCTGTAAACAATCAGCCAATTCTGAAGCTTCTAAATAGTTATGCTTACCAGGAGCTCGGACACCTCTCCAGCCAATTCCACCTGGGCGAAGGACTGGTAGGACAATGTGCTCTAGAAAAGAAAAAGATCCTACTCACCGAAGTACCTGGTGATTATCTCCGGATTAGCTCTGGCTTAGGAGAAGCCGTACCGCTTAATATCATTGTGTTCCCCGTACTATTTGAGACACAGGTGACAGCAGTTATTGAGTTAGCTTCCTTCCATCGCTTTAGCGAGATTCATCTCACCTTCCTCGATCAGCTGACTGAAAGCATTGCCGTTGTGCTGAATACGATCTCATCAGATATGCGCACTGAGGAGTTGCTCAAGCAGTCGCAGTCTTTGGCAGAAGAACTGCAAATTCAGCAAGCAGAGCTGAAGGAGAGCAACAACCGCTTAGAACAACAGGCACTAGTACTACAGTCATCTGAAGAACTTTTAAAGCAGCAGCAGGAAGAGTTACAGCACAGCAATGATGAGTTGCAGCAGCTCAACGAAGAGTTGGAAGAGAGGTCAGAGTTGTTAGCACTGCAAAATCGGGAAGTAGAGCGGCAGAATCAGGAGATCGAACAAGCGAGACGCTCACTAGAGGAAAAGGCAGAACAGCTAGCACTGACTTCCAAGTACAAATCTGAGTTTCTCGCCAACATGTCTCACGAGTTGCGCACACCACTCAACAGCTTACTCATCCTGGCAAAGTTGCTGGCGGATAACAGCGAGGAGAACTTAACAACCAAGCAAGTCGAATACAGCCGGACAATCTATGGAGCAGGAACAGAACTGTTGGGACTAATTAACGACATCCTAGACCTAGCGAAGATCGAATCAGGAACAATGTCAATAGACATTGATCAATTGTTATTCAGCGACTTACGAGCCCAGATCGAGCGAACTTTTCGGCAAGTAGCACAGGACAAGCAACTCAATTTCGTCCTAGAATTTGACCCACAACTGCCCCAGACAATGCAGACAGATGCCAAACGCCTGCAACAAGTGCTGAAGAATCTGTTGTCCAACGCCTTTAAGTTCACAGAGCGAGGAGAGGTACGCTTAAAGGTGGAGGTGGCGTTGCCACAAGAGCGCTCTCCTCAGGCGGAAACAGTCATCGCCTTCAGGGTGAGCGACACAGGCATCGGCATTGCCAGCGACAAACAGAAGGTAATCTTCGAGGCATTTCAGCAAGCAGATGGCACGACCAGTCGTAAATACGGCGGCACAGGCTTAGGCTTGTCAATCAGCCGCGAAATCGCCCAGCTTTTAGGTGGAGAGATTCAGATCTTCAGTACTGTGGGTCAGGGTAGTACATTCACGCTCTACTTACCACAGGGGAGTGGAGGGGTAGGGGAGCAGGGGACAAGGGGACAAGGGGAGCAGGGGAAAGAATATCACCTTACTACCCCACCACCTCACCAGCCCATGGCTCCTGCCTTCTCATCCCTTGCGGATGACCAGGAGATAATTCAGCCACAAGACCAAGTGTTGCTGATTGTCGAAGACGATTTGCCCTTTGCCCAGATTCTTTTAGAGCTAGCACGGCAGTCAGGCTTTAAGGGCGTGGTGGCACCGAGTGGTAGTCTAGGCTTAGCCATGGCTAGAGAATTCCAACCCTCAGCTATCATGCTCGACATTCGATTGCCAGGGCTTGATGGCTGGACAGTACTTGAGCGACTGAAGCATGACCCCAACACCCGCCACATTCCAGTGCATATCATCTCTGCTAGCGAAGGGCAGCAACGCAGTCTGCAACAAGGAGCCTTAGCTTATCTGCAAAAGCCCGTCACCTCAGCAGCAGTCAGCCAAGCCTTAAGCGAGATCAAGGGGTTTATCGACCGCCAAGTCAAGCACCTATTGGTGGTAGAAGATGATGAGACGCAACGCCGCAGCATCATTGAGCTGATTGGCAACAGCGATGTGAGAACAACCGCCGTGGGCACAGGGGCAGCGGCACTTGCTGCCCTGTCTTCTGGGCAGTTTGATTGTCTAGTGCTGGATTTGGGGCTGCCGGACATGAGTGGGTTTGAACTGATTGAGCAGCTCAAGCAGCAACCCAACCTCCAGAAGCTGCCGATTGTGGTCTACACTGCCCAAGAGCTGACAAGAGCTGAAGAGATGGAACTGCGGCGGATGGCAGAGACAATTATTATCAAAGACGTGCGTTCACCAGAGCGGTTACTGGATGAAACGGCTTTGTTTTTGCACCGGGTGCAGGCGAAATTACCCTCACCTCAGCGGCAGATGCTGGAGCAGTTGCGTGTTGCCGACCAGGTGTTGGCGGGGAAGAAAGTCTTGATTGTGGATGATGATATGCGCAACATCTTTGCTTTGACCAGTTTGCTGGAGCGGCAGCAGATGCAGGTGGTGTATGCCGAGAATGGTGCGGATGCTCTTTTGGTGTTACAGCAACACCCAGACGTGCATGTGGTGCTGATGGATGTGATGATGCCGGAGATGGATGGCTACGAGACCATGCGTGCTATTCGTCAAGAGCCTCGCTTTAGTGCCTTACCGATGCTGGCGCTCACTGCTAAAGCTATGCAAGGCGACCGCGAGAAGTGCATTGCGGCTGGTGCTTCTGACTATATTACTAAACCTGTTGACACTGAGCAGTTGCTCTCCCTTCTCCGTGTCTGGCTCTATCGCTAGATTAGGATATGCCGTGATGCCCAAACACAGAGAACTCGAAGATATCGAAATTCATTTACTTTTAGAAGGCATTTTTCAGTATTACGGGTTTGATTTTAGGGATTATTCCCTAGCCTCACTCAAGCGCCGGATTTGGAATACTCTTCGGGAAGAACAGCTCATGAGCGTCTCTGGACTTCAGGAGAAAGTTCTCCATAACCCTGCCTATCTGGAACGATTGCTGCTCAGTCTCTCAGTCAACGTAACTGCTATGTTCCGTGACCCTAGCTTCTATGTTGCATTTAGAAGACAAGTCGTACCGCTCTTGCGAACTTATCCCTTTATCCGAATTTGGTGTGCTGGATGTTCAACTGGTCAGGAGGTTTACTCCATGGCTATACTTTTGCAAGAAGAAGGGCTCTACCATCGGTGCCGCATTTATGCTACCGACATGAACGAGATGGTGTTGAAAAAAGCAAAAACGGGGATTTATCCGTTGGAATTAATGCAGGAATATACTTACCTATATCTAAAAGCAGGTGGTAAGCAGTGTTTCTCTGAATACTACACGGCTGCCTACGACAACGCTATCTTTCGCCCATTCCTCAAAGAGAATATTGTCTTCTCACTGCACAACTTAGCAACTGATGGTTCCTTTAATGAATTCAATGTCATCTTGTGCCGCAATGTCTTAATTTATTTTAATCAATCTCTCCAAAAACGGGTTCATCAGTTGTTGTACGAGAGCCTCTGTATGTTTGGCGTTCTGGGACTTGGACACAAGGAATCTCTGAGATTGACCCCCTACCAGCAACACTATAAGGAGTTGGAAAGCCGTGAAAAGCTTTACCGACGGATTAGCTAGGGGAGTGTTACCGGAATGCCTTTCTTTCAACTTGTTGTTTTGGGTACGTCCTTAGGTGGTTTGCACGCTCTTGGGGTTGTACTATCAGGGCTCCCTCAGAGTTTCTCTCTACCTATAGTTGTCGTCCATCATCGTCATAAGGACTCTGACGACACGCTCGTCTTCTTCTTGCAGCAGTACAGCGCACTACTGCTAAAAGAGGCGGAAGAGAAAGAGATGATAGTGCCTGGGCAGGTTTACTTTGCTCCTGCTGATTACCACTTGCTGGTGGAAGCAGATGGTAACTTGGCTCTGTCAACAGAGGCTCCTGTATCCTACGCTCGACCGTCGATTGATGTGCTATTCGAGTCAGCAGCTGACGCCTATGCGGAGAAAGTCATCGGTGTAATTTTGACTGGAGCCAATTATGATGGGGCTCAGGGTCTTGCAAAAATTAAAGCGCGCGGCGGATTAGCTATAGTACAGGAACCGACGACAGCTGAAAGCCACACCATGCCAGCTGCTGCAGTGGCGGCTGTAGCCGTAGATTATGTTCTTCCGCTAGAAGAGATCTCTCGCTTTTTAATCGCAGTTTGTAACCCTACGATGGGATGAGAAAATGGATAGTGTTATAGCTGTAGAGCTGAATAACCGCTGCCAAAGATAAGTTAAAACATTTCTAATTGGTCCTTTTGTTCCTTAAAGCCGATCCAGACAATGCCGTCCAAACAGAAAGTTAATGTCCTCCTAGTTGATGACTATCCAGAAAATCTGCTGGCTTTAGAGGCTATATTATCTAGCCCAGGGCAGAATCTGGTCAGGGCGAATTCTGGTAAAGAGGCTCTGAGATGTCTGCTTAATCAAGATTTTGCTGTAATTCTGCTCGATGTCCAAATGCCAGGAATGGATGGATTTGAGACTGCGACATTGATCCGAGAACGAGAGCGATCACGGCACACACCAATTATTTTTCTAACGGCATTTAGCACTAACGATTCGTTAGTGTTCAAAGGTTACGCTTTGGGTGGAGTGGACTATCTACTTAAGCCCATTGAGCCGGAGATTTTGAAATCGAAGGTAACGGTATTTGTTGACCTATTTAAGAAGACAGAAGAAGTCAAACGACAAGCAGCTGAGCTTGCCGTTGCCAATGCTGAACTCAACCGACAGGCGGCGACGTTACGCAAGCAAGCACATCTACTCGAGCTTGCTCATGATGCGATTGTAGTTCGCGACATTGACGGCAAGGTTGTGTTTTGGAACAACGGGGCAGAGAAGATGTATGGCTGGACGAAAGCAGAGGCGATGGGAAACAACTCCCATCAGCTCCTACATACACAATTTCCAGAGCCATTAACAACTGTCGAAGCGGATCTGGTATGTACAGGTCGTTGGGAAGGAGAACTTGTTCACATTAAACGGGACGGTAGCACACTCGCAGTGGCAAGCCGTTGGGCTTTGCAGCGAGACGAGAACGGTGAGGCAACCGCAATACTTGAAATCAGTAGTGATATCACTAATCGCAAGCAGGCTGAGGAAGCACGTAGTCGATTCATCCACGAACAGGTAGCACGACAGGAAGCTGAGACGGCAAACCGGATGAAGGATGAGTTTTTGGCGACACTTTCCCATGAACTGCGTACGCCGCTCAACTCAATGCTAGGCTGGGCTCGACTACTACGCACAAAAAAGTTTGATGAAAATACTACTGCTAAGGCACTTGAAACAATTGAACGTAATGCCAAGCTCCAGGCGCAGTTGATTGAAGATATTTTGGATGTTTCGCGGATTATTCAGGGCAAGTTGCATCTAAATCTCCGCTCAGTCAACCTGACGCCTGTAATAGAGGCGGCGATAGATACTGTGCGTCCAGTTGCAGAGGCTAAGGCGGTTCAACTAATTATTAATCTTGGCTCTTCTATAGGGCTCGTCTCAGGCGATCCAGATCGCTTGCAGCAAGTTGTCTGGAACCTCTTGACTAATGCGATCAAGTTCACACCGCAGGGTGGAAAGGTGGAGGTGCAGCTGAAGCAGACCGATTCCGACGCCCAAATTATAGTCAGCGATACGGGCATTGGTATCAATTCCGACTTTCTCCCTCGTGTATTTGAGCGCTTTCGTCAAGCTGATAGCACAACGACCAGGGCACATGGTGGGTTAGGACTGGGGCTAGCAATCGTTCAGCACTTGGTGGAACTGCATAGGGGAAAAGTGTATGTAAACAGTGAGGGAGAAGGGCAGGGGGCTACGTTTACCGTAGAGCTGCCGCTCATACAGTGTCGGTTGGAGGCAAGTGAGGTCAAGCAAGTTGATGGGAAACCTAACCGAGTCGGAATTGTCCCTTCGCTCGAGAGTCTACAAGTGCTTGTAGTAGATGACGATACTGATACCCGTGACGTTCTAACGGCAGTGCTAGAACAATATGGGGCTAAAGTGACGGCTGTAGCATCCGTCAGTGAGGCGCTCAAGGTGCTCAAACAATTACACTTAGATATATTGATTAGCGATCTGGGAATGCCAGTTGAGGATGGCTACGGCTTGATTCGCCAGGTGAAAGCTCTGGAGACGGAGCGAGGGGAGAAAATTCCAGCAATCGCGCTAACAGCGTATGCCAGCGATGAGGAGCGGCTGAAAGCACTTTCAGCTGGCTTTCAAACGCATTTGCCTAAACCAGTTGAGCCAACTGCCCTCATTACAGTCATTGCGAATTATACTTCTATTGCGGCAAAGGATTAACGTAACCGCAATCATCACATTACTAACCCATGAACTCTTATCTCGCCGCCGCTATCCAAATGACTAGCTTGCCTGATTTGGCAAAAAATTTGGTTCAAGCTGAAGAACTGATCGAACTAGCCGCGCGCCAGGGTGCCAAGTTGGTAACCTTGCCCGAAAACTTCTCCTTTTTAGGTACGGAAAGCTACAAGATTGCTCATGCTGCTGCAATTGCCCTTGAAAGTGAGAAGTTCCTCAAAACTATGGCTCAGCGCTTCCAAATCACGGTTTTTGGCGGCGGCTTTCCCATTCCAGTCGATGCCCACAAAGTCTATAACACTGCCTTACTCATCGACCCTACTGGTCAGGAGGTTTGCCGCTATCAGAAAGTCCATCTATTTGACGTGGACTTGCCCGACGGCAACACCTACAGAGAATCCAATACAGTTATGGCCGGTACCCAGGTGCCTCCAGTTTACGCTGCCAAAGAGTTGGGGAACTTAGGGCTCTCAGTGTGCTACGATATCAGATTTCCCGAACTTTATCGGCACTTATCGCACATGGGAGCAGAAATCCTACTTGTTCCAGCCGCCTTCACTGCCTACACTGGCAAAGACCACTGGCAAGTTTTACTCCAGGCTAGAGCAATCGAAAATACTTGCTATGTCATTGCCCCGGCTCAAACGGGACAGCATTACGCTCTGCGGCAGTCCCATGGGCACGCTACAATCATAGACCCTTGGGGTGTCGTGCTGGCAGATGCGGGTGATGCGCCAGGAGTTGCGATCGCAGAAATAGACCCAGCACGCTTAGAACAAATTCGCCGTCAGATGCCCTCTTTGAAACACCGCGTCTTTTTCTAGAGAGGGGAAAGGTTGAGGGGGAAAGAGATAAATTCCCCTTCAACTATTTCCCTTCCCCCTTCTCGTTGCTTAGACCGTTACAGCTGTCTTCTTAATGACAGCGTCCAACTCGCCCTTGGCGTACTTAGCAGCAAACTCGTCCAAATTCAACTGCTTAATCTTGCTCCCTTGACCAGCAGAGCCAAATGCTTGATAGCGTTCTGCACAAACCTTCTGCATATACTTAATTGAAGGCTTGAGGAAGTGACGGGGATCGAACTCCTTCGGGTCTTGGGTTAGAGCTTCACGGACGGCAGCAGTGATTGCTAAACGGTTATCCGTATCGATATTAACCTTACGAACACCGCTCTTGATTCCTTTCTGGATTTCTTCGATTGGCACGCCATAAGTTTCAGGAATCTGACCACCATGTTTGTTAATGATGGCGATCAAGTCTTCTGGTACAGAGGACGAACCATGCATGACCAAGTGAGTATTCGGGAGGCGGCTGTGAATTTCCTCGATCCGGCTAATCGCTAAAATCTCTCCGGTCGGCTTGCGGGTAAACTTATATGCCCCATGACTGGTACCGATAGCAACTGCCAAAGCATCTACCTGCGTTTGCTCCACAAAGTCCACAGCTTGGTCTGGGTCAGTCAACAACTGGTCGTGGGTTAAAACCCCTTCTGCCCCGTGACCGTCTTCTTTGTCACCCATGCCAGTTTCTAGAGAACCCAAGCAACCGAGTTCACCTTCAACGCTCACACCAACGGCGTGAGCCACTTTCACGACTTCGCTAGTCACTGCCACATTGTACTCGTAGCTAGCTGGAGTCTTAGCATCTGCCTCTAGCGAACCATCCATCATGACACTAGTAAAACCATGACTAACAGCAGAGTAGCAGGTAGATGGGCTATTGCCATGATCTTGGTGCATCGCGATGGGGATGTGGGGGTAAGTCTCCACCGCCGCCAAAATTAAGTGGCGCAGAAAGTTCTCGCCAGCATACTTACGTGCACCACGAGAAGCTTGCAAAATGACAGGGCTATCGGTCTCATGGGCAGCCTGCATGATGGCTTGAATCTGCTCCATATTGTTCACGTTGTAAGCCGCGATACCGTAACCATTCTCAGCCGCATGATCTAGCAGCAGCCGCATTGGTACGAGCGCCATAGATAGTCCTCCTAGTTTAGTTATTAGCTAGTCAGTTGGAGACCAGCTTAATTCTTACGACAATCTTAAGATACTTTTAGTTTATCGGAAATTGGATCTGGGAATTTGAGATTAGCCTTAAGTCCTGAAGAGGCAGGGGGGCAGGGGGCAGGGGGAGAGAAGAGAGCGTGTCCTCAATCCGGATCTCTAGTTTGCCCTATTTAGATTGAATGTTTGAAAGTTGACAACAGATTTTACAGCAGCAATTCTCGCTCATCAACCCTCATAATCAGTCTTCCTTCTCTTCTGTCTCCCCTGCCCCTACTCCCCTACTCCCCTGCTCCCCTGCCCCCCTGCTCCTCTGCCTCTTCTCCCCTGCCTCTCTTAACCCTGCTGCCTAGCGCTCAGCTCTGGTGCTTGAAACGACACCGCTGGTACCTGCTGCCGACTAGCTAACGCTGGTACTGCATCCCGTAGCCGCGCCGTCAGTTGTAAGGTTGTAGAGTCATACATCTGAGTCAACATCTTGGGGTACAAACCTATGCCAATGATTGGCACCAACAGACAGGCAATAATAAACACCTCTCGCGGTTCCGCATCTACTAGGGCTTCATGGGAGGTTAACTCCTTGTTCTCTGCCCCGTAGAAAATCTCTCGCAGCATTGATA
>JAFAVL010000675.1 GCA_019242465.1 Chroococcidiopsidaceae cyanobacterium CP_BM_RX_35
GAGGTGGTATCATTCCGAGATGGACTAAAGCCTGATACAGATGTGACACAGCTTCAGACAGCGTCAGAGCAGTGCGGGGGTCGAGTGTTTTCACATCTGGGTAATTCACCACTAGATGCGCTTGGGTGGCGGCGGCAACATTATTAACTGCATAAATTGGCACCTGCCCCGCATCTGTGTAGTAGGTGTTGAGCACATCTGCCGCCGCACCAGTATGACTTAAACCCAATCCACTCGCTAACCCAGCAATAGCCTGAACTCTAATAATTTTCTGATTGGGCAGAAACAAATTATTCGGATAACCTGCGAGATAGCCGCCTTCGTAAGCAGACTTGATGGCTGCAGCACCCCAGTAGTCAGCCGGAACGTCTGAAAAACCAGTTGGACTGAGCTGTCGGATTGGCTGAGGGTGAAAAGCTTTTTGTAGCATGGCAGCAAACTCAGCTCTGCTCACGGGCTTGTCTGGTCTAAAGGTGCCATCAGGAAAGCCAATGATGATGTTTTTGGTGGCTAGAGTTTGAATAAAGGGATAGGCCCAGTAATCTTCTCCCACATCCGAAAAGTTAGGAGCACCAGAGGGAACACCAGGAGTCGCTGGAGCGGGAGTAACTTGAACTGGAACAGCGGGAGTAGAATTGGTACCAGGGTTGGGTACAACGCTAGGACTTGGGGTAGGTACGGTATTGTTTTGAGCCACCCCAAAGGTAGCGGTTGCAGCAGGCTTGACCGAATCGGGAGTCAGAGTAGAAGCTGAGGTGGCAGATGCACCGGGAAGCGGTGCAGATGTAGAACTGGCAGCTTTTTGCTCTGGATAAGAATTCTTAATTAAAAAGGGAGTGCCTGTCTGTTGTGAAGAGACAATAGCAGGCTTAGCTGATGACTCTGTGCTATTTGAATTGGGTGTTTGCGCTCGAGCAGATAGTTCGCTTCCCAACAAAGCGATTACTGTTATGCTTAGCCAGCAAGAAAGCTGCTGACTAAAGAATGCTGTATTCATCCTCGCTCCTCAACCACGCGAATTTTGAGTTAACGAATATCCTTCTAAGGAAGAATATTATTCTGATTTCGGTCAATAAAAGAATAGCCGGGAAACAAGACTCATTGATTCTTGAAACACAGTCCCTTGACTTTCATTTATATCATAATGTCAATTTCATTTAAAGTAAAGATTTGTAGTTAGAAGCAACTCATAAAAATATTTTGCTAAATAAATCAATTCTCTTCAAACCAATCGACCGTTAGGAGAAATTTTGGCAAAGTCGATTCTCCAGAGAGTTTAATAGGAAGTTGGCAGACTTCTTTGGGCTGACCCTGACCGTAAATTTCCACCTGTTGATCTTGAGGATTAAACATCCAGCCTAGCCTTACGCCGCTATTCATATACTCCTGCATCTTTGCTTGCAAAGTTTCTAGGTCATCCGCGCGCGACCTCAGTTATAGAACAAAATCCGGCGCGATCCCCGGAAACTTCTGGCGTTGCTCTGAGGTAAGTGCCTGCCAGCGAGACAACTTCACCCGGGCAGCATCAGGACGTTAGAAACATTGATGCAGCAGCATACGATCAGTCTCGTCAAACACTTGCTGAGAAGGAGGTTAAAATGATTAAGACTGCAGTTGAACGATACCGAGAGGAACATAGTATTAAACGCTTGATTCTTAGTGCAATCTTGGTTATTCTGAGTACTTCAGAACGGGCATCAGCAGTAAAAGCTGTTTGTAGACCGAGGTATAACGTTTTCGTGGGGATGAAGGGGCTTTAATGTTTCACCATTTGCTTGCGATTACGCTTTTTTAGGCGTAACATAAGCGTTTTAAGTAAAGTGTAATTGTCCTAATCTCAGCTCGACTAGAGCAAGATAGAAATTCTCATCAGTTTAGGCAATCATAAGACAAACAATGAGCGATCGCTGGACACTGGCAGGCAAAAAGGCACTGGTAACTGGTGCAACTAAAGGTATTGGTTTAGCAGTCGCAGAGGAGTTGATGTCGCTGGGTGCAGAAGTTGCAATCGTTGCACGTAGTGCCGGAGAAGTTCAGCGACGGCTAGCGTCGTGGCAGCGGCAAGGCAAGCAAGTTCATGGTGTTGCAGCAGATGTCACAAAAATTGCCGATCGTCAGGCAATTGCTGACAAAGTTAACGCCTCCCTAGGAGGATTGGACATCTTGGTCAACAATGTGGGAACCAATATTCGCAAGCGATCGCTAGAGTACACAATGGCTGAATATGATTCCCTCATCCAAACTAATTTGACCTCCGTGTTCGAGATGTGTCGGCTGGTCCATCCTTTTTTGTCTGAAAATAGCAGCATTGTCAATATCAGTTCTGTAGCAGGATTAATCACAGTACGCACAGGTGCCCCTTATGCAATGACAAAAGCCGCTCTGACTCAACTGACGCGCTACTTAGCAGTTGAATGGGCACCAGACGGGATTCGGGTTAATGCGGTAGCACCTTGGTATATTCGCACTCCACTCGCCGAACCTGTCCTTGGCAACCAGGACGTTCTCGCTGCTGTGCGATCACGCACTCCCTTAGGGCGAGTGGGTGAACCAGAAGAGGTGGCTGGGCTAGTAGCTTTTCTTTGTATGCCGACAGCCTCTTTTATCACTGGACAATGTATTGCCGTAGATGGCGGCTTTCTGGCTTTTGGCTTTTGAAGTGTTGTTTGAAGTACGCTTCTAGAACTTGCAGCACAAGCGGCGCAGCAACCTTGCCACCGCTGCCACCAGCATTTTCCCCAAATGCGACTACGACGATCTCTGGTTGCTCACTGGGTGCATAGGCACAAAACCAAACGTGAGGCTGGTGCCCAAAGCTTTCGGCTGTTCCACTTTTACCAGCGGCCGAGGGAATCGTCGGCACGTTTAGTATATTACCAGTACCGCCATTTACCACTCCTCGCAATCCCTCACGCAAGACGCGAATTGTTTCCGGTTTCAGATTTAAAGGGCGCTGCCAGTTTTTCTGTGCCTCATTATCCTTTAATAAGTGGGGTTTGACCAGATGGCCACCATTGGCGGGGACGGAAAACATGACGGCAAGTTGCAGCGGTGTGACTTGCAAAAAACCCTGCCCAATCGACATATTGACTGTATCACCTATAGTCCAAGGCAAATGCAGATGCTTCTGCTTCCAGGCATCATCTGCAACCAGCCCAGGTGATTCTTCTGCCACCAACTCAGCACCTGTTTTTTTGCCAAAGCCATATCGGCGAGCCCACTCGATCAAAGTTGGACCACCAATACCCTTACCAATTTGATAAAAGAAGGTGTCACTACTCCAAGTTATAGCTCCCACAAATCCTAAAGGACCAAATCCAGCGTGGTTCCAGTCAGCAAAATTCACCCCGCCGATGTTGAGTGAAGGGTAGGTTTCTAGCACTGTATCAGCAGAAAATTTGCCTGATTGGATGCCAGCGGTGGTTGTGATGACCTTAAATGTACTGGCAGGTGGAAAGCCCCGCAGAGCCCGATTCACGAAGGGATGGTCTTTGCTTTGTAGCTCCCGCCACTTTTTGGGATTGATTCGCGTGGAGAAGATGTTTGGGTCAAAGGAGGGACGACTTACCATCGCTAGAACTGCACCATTACGAGGATCGAGTGCGACGATTGCGCCTTTAAGATCGCCTAACGCTGCCTCCGCTGCCTGCTGTAAGTCTAGATCTAAAGTTAAGTGGATATCTTGACCTGCTTTCGCCTGTTTTTCGCCCAGGAGTCGTACTAGCCTACCAGCCCCATCAACTTCAGTTTCTCGCCCTCCCCATTCACCCCGCAGTTGTTTTTCAAAAGCTACCTCAACCCCCATCTGACCGATTGTATCTCCCAGTCGATAGCCTTGGTCACGCTTCTTGGCTAACTCCTCATCACTTATCTCATTAGTATAACCTAGTACATGAGCTGCTAGTTCCCCATGCGGATAATCCCGTACAGCTTCTATATCCACATCAATGCCGTGGAGTTCGTTGCTGTATTCCGCCAACGCCGTAATTTGTGCTGGACTAAGACCACGTGCTACTCTCACCAACGTCGGAGAATTGTAACCCGCTTGTTTGAGTCTTGTTTGAATCTCAGCTTCTGATATATTCAGAATTTGAGAGAGGCGTTTGCGGGTGGTAGGCCATCCTGGCTGTCTGGGGGCACGAGGCCATAGATACAATGAATGGGATAAACGACTGCCAGCTAAAACTTTGCCTTTGCGATCGAAGATATTGCCTCGCTGCGGTTGCTTAGGAATTACCCGCGTCCGGTTATTTTCCGCCAACTGTCGGTTGTGGACTCCTTCAGTTAGTTGGAGATGGGCAAGGCGACTGCCAATACCACCAAACATTAAACAGGTAATCATTAGCATCACAATTAAAGACTGGTGACGTCGTCCAACCTTACGCTTAGTAGTGGCGCTATCGATGGGATCAGACTGAATCAAAGCCATCAGGGATTATGGGTTGTGTGTTGGCTGTCGCTCACAAGCTACTGAGATTGCTTTTTAGCAACCCTATCTAGAGCAGTATACTAGTTGGCTATTTAACGCAACAGAGGAGAGCCAAAACTATGAAAGAGCAAGTACCAGCAGTTTTAGAGAAAATTTTGGCATCCGATAGTGAGCCAAATGCTGTCTTTGTTGCCTTGCTGCCAGCTTTAGGTGGGGTGCTATATTGCGATCGCTGCTTTCTCTATTTGCGTTCTCCATACACACACACAGGTAAATTAGCTTACTGTTGGCGTCGCGCTCCGCAGTACCCTGATATGGCTGTAACTGAATGGACTAAAGAACCAGAATCTTTGCCTTTGAAAGATCCTCTGTTTGCTGCGGCACTGCGAGCGGAAGAGTCAATCTTTGTTGAGGATGTGGAGACAGCAAGCCCTGAAGTCGTTAACCTGGCTTTCGAGCAAAAGAATTTTGGGCATAGAGCACTAATTCACGCTCACCTATGCCTTGATGGTCTATTGTGGGGGATTTTACAGCCTTGTGTTTTTGATCATCCCAGAGTGTGGACTGCTGCTGACCGCTCTATTGTTACCTTAGTCACAGAAAAAATAACGCCGCTTGCTGTTGCCTATGTCAAAGCAGCTAACATCTAATCTGTAGCTTGATTACAAGGACGCTTGACTAGTGATTGCCAACATTACAGAAACAGGTTGGGAAGTGATTTACCATCGCGCCCATGCCTTACTTGCTGCTGAAATAGCGGGAGAGTGGAAGAGAACAAAGACTCCAGTGCGCTTGTATGAAACGATAGCAGCAATTTCCCATCACGACGATCTAGAACGTGAATGGGAGGGCAATCAGCTTACTGAAGCTGGTACTCCTTTGGACTTTACCCTTGACAAGAACACAGCAATTGGAAAGCTGAGGGACCTGGTTAAGAATGCCAGATATCGAGGTCGATGGGTGGCGATGCTGATTTCTTTGCACGTCAGCTTCTTGAACGAACCTAAACGCGGAGAGTCAGCTGAACTAGACAGTTTCCTAGACGGGCTACTTGAGCAGCAGCAGCAATGGCGACAAGAGTTGCAACTAAGCCAGTCAGAGGTTGAGTCTGCCTATGCTTTCATGCAATGGTGCGATCAGCTTTCACTGATCCTCTGTCAACGTGCTTTGCCAGCTGGTGGGAGGGCATTAGAGATTAGTCATGGACCAGACGGTAAGCGCTATGATGTGAGGCAGCGCGACAATAGTCATGTTGGCGTCGAACCCTGGCCTTTTGATGCGGAACAGTTCATCGTTGAAGTCGAGGCGTGCTATCTCAATCAAGTCAAATTCACCAGTAACGATGAGCTGACAGCAGCACTCCAGAAGGCACCAATTCAAGTATTGGAATGGACGTTTGAAAAGTGATTAGCAACTGCTACATGCGATCGCGTAACTTGCCTAGGCGATCGCAGCTATCTTATCTAAAGCTGTGGAACACTATTTATCGCGGTATTAACCCACCTTATCAGCAACCTCTTTCAAGCTCTGTCCTTTGGAGCATTAGCTGCTTCAGATGTTTTATTCTGAATCTGCTTAAAGGTTTGTTTTGTACCCGGCTCGCTTGGTTTGTCAAGGTTGAGCTTCTCTCGAATATTCTCAAATAAGTTTTTACCTTTGTCTTGAGCTTGCGCTCTTGAGTCGCCGGAGCTGCCTCCGGCGAAGCCTTGAGTACTTTTCTGACTATTGGTACGATCAAGCTTGTAATTGACTGCTTCAGGTGTCACTGGTTCAGCTTTTGCTTGAAATTCGTTACCATATCGATCGAAAGCAGTGCTAACAAAGAATATTAACGTTACTAGAAAAGCAGTTAAGATTTGGCGCAGCCGAATACTTTGTAGCCATGAAATGACTTGATTCATTGAAGCTTCCCTTTTCCTAAACCAATGGAGAGTTAACTACAGAAACTTATTTTGTAAGCTATGCTACCAGTGTTGAATTTTTACTAAACACAGACATCAGTCTCACGATATAAAAGTAGCGCACACCCTGAGAAATATTTTGCTCAAACAATGTCTACCCTACTCTCCTGTTTCTGCCAAACTGGAGATTATCTAAGCGACTATTAAGCACTTAAGACATGGAGCAGAAATTTCTTTATAATCAGTGGGTTGTCAATGCAGCTCAAGCCAAGCAACTCATTTTGCAAGGGGCAACTGTTCTAGATGGCCGTAATTTTGCAGCCTGGTTGCTAGGACATGTACCGGGTGCTGTTCATGTTACTTGGCAGCAATTCTCGCAACAAGAAGTTCCTTACAAGGGAAAGTTAATTGAGAGTTCGAATATTCTAGAGCAAAAACTTCGCGATGTCGGCGTTTTCAATGCTAAACCTGTAATTGTGGTCGGCAATCCAGCTCACAATTTTGGCGAAGAAGGGCGCATCGTTTGGATGTTACGCACCTTGGGGCATTCGCAAACAGTCTTTGTTGATGGTGGTTATGCTGCACTTATTCAAACAGGCGTCCCGATTGCCAGAGGAATCAGCCAACTGCAAGCAAGGGGAGACTTTGTGGTGAAGAGAACAGCATTATGGGAAGCTCAGCTTGACGAAGTCAACATAGCAGCAAAAGCATCTGCCCAAAATTTCACCGTAATCGACACTCGCGAATTACGGGAATATGCTGGAGCTACCCCTTACGGTGAACAAAGGGGAGGACATATACCTAGCGCGGTGCATTACTACTTTAAGGATTTGATGGACACCAACGGCTACTTGCTACGCCGCGAGCAAATCATTGCAAGGTTAAATCAGTTAGGAATCCAGCAGGATACTGCTATTGTTGCTTACTGTACAGGCGGTATTCGCTCAGCATTTTTTGTTGCAGTGCTAATTAATCTGGGCTTTATTAATGCCAAAAATTATGCTGGTTCTATCTGGGAATGGTCGGCTGCTCCTGCCTTGCTCTATCCTTTGATTTAGGAAAGACTTCATCCATTAGCCAACTCAAAGCTCACGCTCAAAAAGTTTATCCAGGCAAAACACTTGCTGGTCAGCATGACAGGAGAGCCAACTGACTTGATAGATCGGCTATTAGAAGAAAAAGGACTGAAGCGACGAATAGCTCTCAGGGTGGCTCAATTTGTGTTGGCACCTGTTTGCCTGATCAATTCCGATCTCATTGGCACACTGACATCTCGCATTGTTCGCAATTCCGAACAGAAGGACAAACTGCACATGACACCACTGCCGCTTGAGGTTGAACCAAAGTCTATTCGTGTGATGTGGCATGAACGCAATCAGCAGAATTCGGCTCATCACTGGTTGCGTTCTCTAGTGATTGAAGTGTGTGGAAGAGTATAAACTACCCTAACCCACCTGGTAGCTGAGGTTAGGGTTAACAGGCCACCCAAAGCACAACACATCCTGCAACGAGCAGAACAATGTACTTGCCCCATTCCCACCAACGTTATTTTTGGAATT
>JAFAVL010000449.1 GCA_019242465.1 Chroococcidiopsidaceae cyanobacterium CP_BM_RX_35
TAAATATCTGGGTCAAAACCAGGTAAAAGTTGGTCTAAAGCCTCGATCATCGTGATTTCACAGCCTAGAGCTGAGTAGACATCAGAGAACTCCAAACCAATGTAGCCACTGCCAATAATCGCCACCCAGTCTGGCAGCGACTCCAGCTTTACCCCTTTGTCGCTGGTAAAGACTGTTTTGTCATCTACAGTAATTCCTGGAGGGACGAAGGGTTGGGAGCCTGGGGAAAGCATAATGTCTTTTCCTGTAATGGTTTTCTCCCCAGTATCTGTTGCTATCGTCACTTTTTGCGGTCCAGCCAACTTACCCCAACCCCGAATCACATCAACTCCTAAGCGTTTGAGGCTGTTGGTTAAGTCTCCCTGAATTTTGTTGACTAGGTTGCTGGCGTGTTCAGCGATCGCCTGACGGTCAAATCCTACCTGACTGACCTGAATGCCCATAGCCTTAAGATGGTGAGTATCGCGTAACTCCCGCACCCTAGACGAAGCAGCCAGTAATGCTTTAGAGGGAATGCAACCACGATTGACACAAGTACCGCCCATATCAGCAGCTTCGATAATCGCCGTCCTGAGACCACAGCTCACTGCATGTAGAGCAGCACCGTGACCACCTACTCCAGCACCTATTATGACTAAGTCGTAATCAAATTCCTGACTCACCTGACTCTCCTGCTGCCTTGTTGCTCTCCTTATTCTCAACTTACCTATCAGTGAGTGCAAGTCTTCATCTCCCTATCTTGCTCTACCGCTGAAATGCCATAGGGGTTACGATAGGTTTTAGCGGTTCCCCAAGCGGGTATCGATGTTGAATTATTGTGTAGGTTCAATGGACACAGGTCCATCTGGTCACAGTAGCAATCTCCTCTAGCCTGGCGAGTTAGTCTCCCAGCGTGGGGGAGACTTAGGAGGAAAAATGGTACTTACAAAAACGACTAAAGAACGCCTTATTACCCTAGAAGGTGTTAACAAATCCTACGAGCAACCTAACGGGCAGCAAATTACTATTCTTGAGAGTATTAATTTGGAGTTGCGGATGGGAGAGATTGTTGCCTTATTAGGACCTTCGGGTTCAGGAAAATCTACCTTGATGCGAATGATTGCTGGTTTAATCGCACCGACTAAGGGTAACGTTCTTTACCGCAACCGTCCGTTGATTGGCTTAAATCCGGGAGTTGCCATTGTTTTTCAGAGTTTTGCCCTCTATCCGTGGTTAACTGTACTGGAAAATGTGGAACTGGGATTGAAAGCTAAGGGAGTATTGCCAGATGTGCGACGGCAAAAAGCCCTACAGATGATTGACGTGATTGGTTTAGATGGATTTGAGAATGCTTATCCTAAAGAGCTATCTGGAGGGATGCGCCAACGGGTAGGGTTTGCCAGAGCTTTAGCTGTTGAACCGGAGCTATTGTGCATGGATGAACCTTTTTCTGCCTTGGATGTCCTAACCGCAGAAAACTTGCGGTTTGAATTGCTTGACCTCTGGCTAGAACACAAAATTCCCACTAGAGCTATCTTAATTGTCACCCACGGCATTGAAGAAGCTGTCATCTTAGCCGATCGAATTATTGTTCTCGGTCGTAATCCTGGTAAGATTCGGGCAGATTTACCAGTGACGCTATCTCACTACCGTGATCGCAAAAGTCCCAGCTTTCAGGCGCTTGTAGACCAAGTTTACAAAATTCTGACAAATCCCGAACTTGAAGAGATTGAATCATCAACTCCCGTCTCGGTTTCTGAACCCGAACCTCCCAAAGCTAAATATCAGTCATTACCACCTGTACGCATTGGCTCAATAGCTGGTTTCTTAGAGATTTTGGAAGATAGACAAGGAGACCTATATCGCCTGGCTCAGGAGTTGCAACTAGAAGTAGATGATATTCTACCTATTATTGAAGCGGCCCAATTACTAGATTTAGCCAACATTCGAGAGGGAGATATTAGTCTTACTAAAACTGGAAAACAGTTTATTATCAGTGGGATTGATGAGCGCAAACAGATTATTAAAGAGCGAATGCTAAACCATATTCGCTTAGAACAGCAAATTTGTACTCTACTGCGTTCTAAGCGAAATAATCGTATTCCTGAGGAATTGATTTTGGACCTTTTGGAGTCCTACTTCAGTGCTCAAGAAGCACAGCAACAGCTACAAACAGCCATTGACTGGGGTCGATATGCCGAGCTGTTTAGTTATGATGAACCATCTGGCGAGATTTTTCTGGAACAAGTAGATACCCCAGAACCCGCCACAGTATAAGTCAGTCTTCAATCTTTAAGTGGAGGGTAACTCATTGACTCGACCCCTAACTCCTGACAATCAAACCCTAGCTCGGTTAGGCTGGACTTGGCAAGATGGATTGCTGATTCTGGCTATTGTGGCGCTGATTTTTGGAATTGTCAAAACAGCTGCTCAGTTTAGTGGTTCCTACAACGATCAATTTCAAGCTCAAATCAGCTTGAGTGTTTTACCTGGTTATACAGCCCAAACCCTCTTAAGAATGGTGGCAGCTTATTTTCTATCTCTATTATTCACCTTAATTTATGCCTATGTTGCCTATCACTCCAAAACGGCTGCCAGGATCTTAATTCCTCTTTTGGATATTCTGCAATCAATCCCAGTTTTATCGCTTGCCCCTGGAGTCGTTCTCGCCTTAATTGGCTTATTTCCTGGGCAGCGCATTGGTATTGAACTGGCGTCAATCCTGCTCATTTTTACGAGCATGACCTGGAATATGACCTTTAGTTTCTATCAGTCTCTCTCCAGCATTCCTAGAGAATTAAGAGAAGCAGCGCGAGTCTATCGCCTGAGTCTTTGGCAAAGGTTTTGGACGCTAGAATTGCCAAGCGGCGTTATTGGGTTGGTGTGGAATAGCGTCATGGCTTGGGCTGGAGGATGGTTTACTCTGATTGTGATTGAATCTTTAACTGTAGGAGACAAAAATTTCACCTTGCCGGGTCTTGGTTCTTTCTTAGGTGTTGCAGCTAACCAGGGCAATTTGGGGAAGATTTTCTGGGGACTAGCTGTCCTGATAGGGGTAATTATATGTCTGGATTTTTTTGTCTGGCGACCACTGATTGCTTGGGCAGAGAAATTTAAGTTTGAATCCGTTGGCACCCAAAATGCCCCCCAATCTTTTGTTTTAGATTTCTTGCGGCGATCGCCCACACTTAGGGTTTTGCACGAACGAGTTTGGCATCCATTGTCATCAGCGCTGGCACGAGGTTTGAGCAAGACGCCCCATCAAAATCTTCTAACTGCCGACCCAGATAAAAATTCCTCCTTAGGTCAATGGGTCGGCTGGCTATTTACGAGCGGACTAACGATAATTGTCCTTTGGGGAACTTGGGAAGCGGTCTTACTATTATGGCACTTAAATTGGTTAGAGTGGCAAGCAGTCATGATTGGAGCTGTATTGACAGCTCTACGGGTGTTTATTGCTTTAGTACTATCCCTGTTGTGGACAGTTCCGGTAGGGGTCATGATTGGTCGTAATCCCCGTTTAGCTCAGGTGCTGCAACCTGTGGTACAAATTGCGGCTTCAGTACCAGCAACAGCGCTATTTCCCGTTTTGCTGCTGTTTTTAGTTCATTTAGCAGGTGGACGGCAAATTGCTTCCATTATCCTAATGATGCTAGGAACTATGTGGTATATCCTGTTCAACGTGATTGCTGGAGCCCAAGCCATTCCAGCAGAACTGTTTGAAGCCGCAGTCATTTACAAACTTCCGCGTCTAGAGCGCTGGCGAACA
>JAFAVL010000714.1 GCA_019242465.1 Chroococcidiopsidaceae cyanobacterium CP_BM_RX_35
ATTTCTAATTTGGCGTCGCTCGTCTGCTATATTTTCTGGGTTGCCTTGCACTCCTGCTCGCTGCATGGCTGCTACTAGTACTTTGGCAGTATCGTAGTATAAGGCACCAACATAAGTAGGTTCTGTGCCATATTTTTGCCTAAATTCTGACTTAAATGCCTGCGACTCTTCCCCTAGTATGTCGAAGATAACTGGAGCCGTGGTGATAATTCCATCTGTAAAATACCCAGGTTGTGACTTTTCCTCTGGATAGTCCTTAAACTGAGAGAGGAATGTCTGATTTCCCAGCGTATTGCCACCCAAGATTGGGTATGTTAGACCTCTATGCTTAAGTGCCACAATTACTTTAGCTGCAACAGGCTCTAGAGTTGGGATGACTACAGCATCAATGAAGTTACCTTTCTGAAATTTCTCAATTTCGTAGGCAATCCTTGCCGCCTGCTCGTCCAGATTTTTAGCTGCGCCATTAATCGTCCATTGTTGAGCAATCTTTCCACCTAATTGCTTGTATTCCTTAGTAAAACTTTGTGCTAGAGAATTACTGTAAGGCTCTTGAGGATCGTAAGTGATAATGGCGGACGATTGTCTCAGAACTTTGTCCATGTAATAAGCTAAAAATTTACCCTGCAAAAAATTGTCGAAGGTAACGCGAAAATACCAATCATTGCCTTTAGTGACGGCCTCTGCCGTTGAACTCCCAGTCACAGCTGGAACTCCAAATTCTCGATAGATTTCCCCTGCTGCAATTGATAAAAAGCTGTTAAAGCTACCGA
Organism: Chroococcidiopsidaceae cyanobacterium CP_BM_RX_35; assembly: GCA_019242465.1. The sequence goes on from JAFAVL010000714.1 coordinate 774, forward strand.
TTACAGCCAATGCTCGACTATCTCGTGCAATACTGTGAGCTGCCGTTCTTGCCCCTGCCACCGTGCCTTGGTCGTTCACTTGTCTAACTTTCAACCTTCTGCCATTAACTCCACCAGTTTGGTTCACTTTATCTACATATATCTGAATGCTATTAATCATTTCTTGGAGATTCTTTTCTCCAGAATTATTTCCATTCAAGGGTACAGCAATCCAGAGAGCGTTTGGTTGACTGAAACAACCACCTAAGCTGATGGTGAAGACACAAGCTAAAGCAACTATAGCTGTCCAAAGGGCAAATGCCTTCGGTTTCAAGAGCATAAGCATAAAATCTGAGCAAAATTTATGGTACTAAACACTGGTCTCCCTACTGATTTTAACTGTCACAGTTGGCGTTTTTGATTTTTCAGGCATCTTTATAAGACTTTTCTTGCTATTGAGAGTAAAAGAAGAAAATAAGAAACTGATAAGGATATAAAACTTTTCACTACTGAGGCTGCATATGTGCTGATGAGAAATCAGAAAGGCGTGTTTTGCAGCCACGATTAAGAAATCCATGAACGGAGTGTAGGGGAGCCAGCTGCAGAACTGGTGTGGGGTGTGAGGTAAAGAAATAGTGATACTAGATTGGTATCATCTCTACCAAAAAATGCGAGGAATCATGTTAATGATTGTTATTGATAAAATCAAAAAATAGAAACATCTAGAATTCATATTACTTCATGTATAGTAAGGTAAGACAGCTATTGTATTAGAGTATTTGCGAGAGCCTGTTGTTGTTAAAAATCAGGATAAATGCAATAGATATTTGGCTAAGTGTGAGAAACATCAACCGGGAGTTATCAAACTATCAACTACAATTGCCGCAGTCGGGCTAGTAAAACTATTGGTAGTCGGCGAACCGATTATTAGACCATCAAACTATGAAAAAATCGCTTTTGAGTCAGCTGTTCTGTCCCTCTGCAACCTTGGACCTATGAGTACGGCATCCTAAGGTACGGATATTCAGTCCGCCATGGGAGGCGACAGACAAAGTTTCTGTTTTTTGACATTTGCCTAGAAAGGACTCGTGTGTAACTAGGGACTTCGATTGTTACCGCGGAAGGCGGTCAACGCAGACACCGCCGTTTCACGGCGGTGTCTGCGTTGACTTTACGCTTTGTTTCGATAAATCAATAACTGCTTAGAAATTTTGATAACTTGAAGACAAATCTCTAAGCTAAAAATAGGGAAAAAAGATGGTTGAGCCAAATTCTCATCCAAGGTTCTGGGCTAAATATGTCCAAGCGCCTCTTAACTTGGTGATGAATAATCCTAGAGTGACAACTCCAATGCTGCTGATTTTGGCTGTAACACCTTTTGTCATTCTTGCTGTCATACTGGTGCTGTTTTTTCTTGAGTAATGAGGCAAGACAAGATAGAAGCCTAGTTGGAGGTGGTAGTGATGATCGTTGGGTGTTGGCTTTCGGTTTGCAGCTTTCTTGTGCTTATCAGCTTGACAATAATGGCAGAAGCTTTCTTGTATGAGGAAGAGCAGCACTTTTGATGTAATGGTGAAGATGCTGAATCTGTGATTGGGCAAAGCCCACGCTTTGCGAACACACATGCAAGAATTCTACTCTTGCTTACAACTCATCATAGAAACAACACAACCCTTAAAAACTGCTGTTATATGTTTGTACCCGTCATTGTGTTACTGTTAAGCCTCTGGATGCTGTGCTTTCCTGCCTGGGCAGTTGAACAGTTCCGTACTTCAAGCGACATTCAAACTCAGGGTTTGAGCAATTCTGTGGATGCATTTCAAACCCAACGGCAGCAAATGGTGGAACAACAACTTAAAGTACGTGGGATTCGAGATAAAGGGGTTCTCAAAGCCATCTCAAAGGTGCCGCGTCATCGCTTTGTTGACCCCAAGTTCTCCGGTGTAGCATATCGGGATTTTCCCCTGCCGCTCGCCCATAACCAGACCATTTCTCAACCATACATCGTCGCCTATATGACCGAAGCTGCAAAGATTTCCCCTAACGACAGGGTGCTGGAAATTGGCACAGGCTCCGGCTATCAGGCAGCTGTGTTGGGGGAGCTGGCAAAGGAAGTTTACACTGTCGAAATCATACCAGAGCTAGCTGAAAGCGCGTGCCAAATCTTTAACAAATTAGGGTACAAGAATATTCATGTGAAAACTGGTAATGGCTTTGAAGGTTGGACAGAACAGGCACCGTACGATGCAATTCTCGTTACTGCCGCTCCAGATTACATTCCTGAAGCATTGGTTAATCAACTAACCGTGAGAGGGAGGATGGTAATTCCAGTAGGCACTTGGGATCAGGAAATGATGGTGCTCGCAAAAACGAAGGATGGTCTGCTCAAAGAGAAAGCCATCCCGGTTCGTTTCGTACCGATGACAGGAGAACATTGAATTACGAAATAATTTAGCTTGATTTGGTTCACAGTGCCCCTACTCCCTACTACCTGCGCCTTGATAAACTCTACCTTTCCAAGCACCGCCCCTCCCTTGCCAATGTTGCCAAGCTGAGTCTAAGGTCATGAGGGTATAGAGTAGGGAGATCGCTGGCAAGCAAAAGGCAAATAGGGGTGTACAACCGTAGAAACGGAGGATAGGGAGATAAGCCCAAGCCATGAGTAGCCATCCAGCTAAACCAGTGATCGCTACGGACCAGTTCCCCGTTATGATACCGACGATTGCGCCTCCTGGAGGAACTAGGTAGATGAAGCTCATGCCAAATAGGGTGGCGATTAATAGCCAAGGGGAATAGTTGAGTTGCGTAAAGGCAGTGCGGGCAACCAGTTCCCAGATACTAGTTAGAGATGGATATGGTCGTAGGCTCCGAGTCGAGGCACTAAGTCCTAACCAAATTTGCCCCGTAACATCTGGTTCCGATTGCCTGTTTGACTTCACTGCTTGAGCTAGGGCACAATCATCAATTAAAGTTTGACGGATCACCTGGATACCGCCAATACTGTCTAAAGCTTGGCGGCGAAGCAAAATACACCCTCCAGCAGCGCGGCAGTTGGGTTGGTTGGGTCATTCACCCATCGGAAGGGATAGAGTTTTTGAAAGAAAAAGACGAAAGCTGGAATTAAGAGTTGCTCCCAAAAACTCTGGCACCGCAGCAGCACCATTAAAGAAACCAGATCCAAATCTTCAAGCTCCGCCTTAGTCACCAGTTGGCGGAGATTTGCTGCATCATGCTCAATATCTGCATCAGTTAACAGCAAATAGTCAGGGGGCGGCGTTCGCTGTTCGGCATGGCGAATACCTTGCTCCAGAGCCCAGAGCTTACCACTCCAGCCCGGAGGTAAAGGTTCGCCGGATACCACCTCTAGCTGCCAGCTTTTATCTACTGTTTGAGCAACTTGTCGGGCAACACCAGCGGTATCGTCAGTACTTTGATCTTCCACTAAGATGACTGACAAAGAGCCGGGATAATCTTCTAGTAAGAGCGATCGCAGCGTGACTGGCAGCAAAGCA
>JAFAVL010000731.1 GCA_019242465.1 Chroococcidiopsidaceae cyanobacterium CP_BM_RX_35
TTTGAATGCTACTGATAAAGTAGGAGATGTAGCGGATAGGGCAAAACCTTCTATCGAACATGCTGCTGATACAGCTAAAGATGCTGCTTTAAACGCTGTAGATAAGGTAGAGGAAACTGCCGACAGTGCCAAAGCAGATAGCAATCAAGTTGAAAAAGATTGGGGTATTATTGAGCCTGCTAGCCCAGTTGCGGGTGACACAATAATAGCTGCTGAGAGACAACTAAGCTGAAGCAGAAGTTATCAGTCGAGAAACTTGCGACATACAATACATATCGCCATTTTTTGGCGGTGAGTTGTGAATGCTATAGAGACTTCTCCTGTGAGTCTCGTGTCTCTTACTGAATGAAAACCGAGCGAGCTATTATTGACCGGCCACTAGGTGTACTCGTCTACACCGACTCTGCTGGTATTGGAGGCGCAGAAATCAGCCTCAGTCATCTTGTTGCTACTATATCGGATGACATCAATGTAACAGTGGTTGGCACGTCCCGCCTCGTTGTTGATGCGATCACCGAGCGACGTCCTTTAGCAGCACGTATAGTGCTGCCTACAAAGGGTCCCTTATCAGGATTTGCACACCTGGCAGCGATGTATAGGCTGCAGCCTGACGTCGTGCATATTAACCTCTGTACTCCTTGGGCAGGTGCAACGGGTCTGGCTACAGCGCTGTCGTTGCCTACTACCCGTGTTGTGCGCGTCGATCAATTGCCACTACGCACCACAGACCCACTGACACTATGGCGGACGCGGATGTTGTCACTGCGGGTTGATGCCCATGTTGCGGTTGGTGAGGCAAGCGCACGCAAGATGGAAGATTTTTACGCTCTGGGGCGCGGCACAGTTCGCTCAATACACAATGCCGTACCCGATATTACAGGTGAACCCTCTGTGCCGCCAGCTCGACCCGATGGACAGCTTGTTGTTGGGAGCATTGGTCGGCTTGACCGCATGAAGGCTCATGATGTTCTACTTCTGGCATTGGCGCAGGTTCATGGAATGCGAGCTGTCATCTTGGGTGAGGGTGAACAACGTTCTGCGCTATTGCAGCTTGCAGCTGAACTAGGAGTGAGTGAGCGGCTCGATCTGCTCGGTTGGGTAGATAACCCCCGTGTCCATTTAGCAGGGTTTGATATTATGGCTTTGCCCTCCCGGTCAGAGGGCTTCCCGCTAGCAGTTGTCGAAGCGATGCTTGCTGCCCGTCCTGTAGTTGCCACCCGCGTCGGTAGCGTTGCTGAAGCCATAATTGACGGCGAGACAGGTTTCCTAGTCGATAAGGAAGATGTTGATGGTCTCGCCACCGCGCTGCGCCGTCTGCGCGATGACTCAAAACTACGAGAGCGCCTCGGTTGGCGCGGTCGGGAGGTGGCTAAGGCCCACTTTACTGTCGAACACATGAGCGCGAACTACGAGCGTCTCTGGCATGAGGTGATGTCTGCTCCACGTACTCCTCGATTGCGGGTGCCCCGTCCGCGCGACTGATGTGGTTTCAATAACCGCTAGAGGTTGAAGTCAGCTATCATTTCTAGCTCTACCTCCGCGGCTTGTATCCACTCCTGCATAGCTGGAAGTGTCAAGATTGCCTTAGCATAAGCTCTATTCAGTTTTGCCGTTCTTTTAAGACTCTTGTTGCTACTGGTTCGATTGTAGCGGCACAAACAAACAACCTCCATGAGCTTGCACCAGATTTACTGGCGTGAGTACATGTTTGACAAACATTGTCCCATTATCTTTATCGTAGATAACAACGATCCTACCCTTAAAACGCTTCGGCTCATATGCCACTTGCTCGCACTTCTCATCTACACAAGCATGCATAGAGCGCATTGCTAGAGGTAACTTGGTGTAAAGCAAGCTGTATACTTTTGCATTAGGTTGCTTACTCTCCACTGAGAGGAAAACATTTTTCTCGTCCAGGTTAACATCAATCCCATTTCTAACTGACACCGGATAGCCGAAAGCACTTAATTGGTAAGCATATTCCCTTGAAATATCGCCTTTAGCAGAGACAAAAGCATGACACTCAACCAGAAATTTAGCCGCTTTTGAAGGGTCAGGAGTGATGGTTGTCAAAGCCACTACCGCCGTAATTTTAGTAATGACTTTTACGCTTTGTGTAACTTTCATTAGTTGTTTCCCGATCGGTCTCTTTCCACTTGCCTGGACTTAAAAGCTCTTTTTGCCCTGAAATAATAAACTAGAGTATAACTTTAACTTTAATGATTTATCGACAAAGAGAAAATACAAGCATTCATTTACCCAAGCTAATTGTAAGTTTGAAACAAGATCAGAGGGGAATAAAGGGATATAAAAGTATGTGCATGATGAAGAGTGAATTTATACCCCCAAGCATCGCTGCTAAGTTCTTTCCTTGGCAGATATTCGGCTGCTCGCAACCTTTTTGCTGAAAAATGCAAATATAAAGAAAACGTAAAAAATCTAACTTATGATAGAGGTATGGGATTATATTTACAGTCCCAATTAGAGTCAGCCAAATAAAGACTCCATGTATAAATATTTACCTGTGTCTAAGTAAAGCGTCAGCCTTTAAGAGATAGAAGAACTGACGCTTTACTAGTTTCCAGTAGCCACTACAGTTGTGAATAGTTGGTGAAACAACCGGCGGAGCACATCTCCTATCTTTTTATAGGGCGCTGCCCAAAAAGGCTTATTCTTCAAGGCTTTGAGATATAGCTGCCATCCCCTCAGTAGACCAAGACAATTATATAAGTTCTCAATAATTTAGTTTGCCATCAGTCAAACGCCCATACTCGATTTTGGGTAGAAGCGGGTAAAAGACTGAGATACAGATCCCATAGTCTTGACAAAAAGCTACTATATAGGGAATTTTTAGATCTATTCATAACACGACGCTTCTACCAAACAATACTTTAGAGTGCCATGCCCTACAACCAAGAGATTAGTCGAGCCACTCCAGGTTATATAGTCATCCTCATAGATCAGTCCTTCTCAATGGAGTATGCTTTTGGAGCTGCCGGAACCAGAGCAGAGGAATGTGCCAAGGCGGTCAACCGTGTGCTTAGGGAGACAGTATTAGCTTGTACTGATGGAGATGAAATAAAAAATAGCTGTGATGTTTCAGTATTAGGTTATGGAAAACAGAGGAATAAAGCAGTCAATGCTCTTTCAGGTAACTTAGCCTCTAAACCTGTCGTCACCGTGCAAGAACTTGCAGAGAATTGTATGAGAGTTGAAACTCTAAAAAGAAAAGTTTCTGACGGTGCAGGTGGCTTAGTTGAAATCGAAGACCAGTTTCCTATCTGGATTGAACCCGTTGCTGTAGGGGGAACACCAATGACGGCAGCTTTTGAAATGGCTTGTGGGTTAGTACAGGACTGGACAGAGAATCACAAGACAAGCTTTCCTCCAGTCGCGATTAACATTACTGATGGAGAGGCTGAGTCCCAAGATACTGCCAAAACAGCAGCCGAGATACTGACGGAGTTAGGGACAGATGACGGGAAGACTTTATTACTAAATGCTCACATCTCTGGAGGAACAGAGCCAGAAGTTATACTGCCCTCCTCCCTCAATCAGTTGCCCAAGGGCGATAGTTATGCCCAATTTTTGTTTGATATTTCCAGTGAATTACCACCACTCATGCTCGAGCGAGCCTCAGCATCTGGATTAACCCCTTCTCCCTATGCAAAAGGCTTCGTTTATAAAGCTAGACTCGAAACAATGATTCAGCTGTTAGAAATTGGGACGAAAGCTGAGTTTCGGGGATAAGTCTTAGAACAATAAGTACAAGCGAGTTTCCGTAATGACTCACGAAATCTTTTCTTTCTCTCTCCCTAGAATTGGTGAAAAAGAGAAAAATATACAAGATAGATTTGGGAGCAGTTCTGACGGAAGTCTAATTGCCATAGCAGATGGGGCTGGTTCTTCTTTGTATCCAAGAAAATGGGCTGATATTCTAGTTAAATCCTTTTGCCGAAGTTCAGAAGATCCTATTGAGACAATTAAGAAATCTTACCAGGAGTGGTTGAAGCCTTTACAAGAAGAATGGCGGCAATATTATTTGGCAAAAATCAGAGCTCCACATAGAAAATGGTGGGAAGGAGGATCTCAAATCAAAGATAGAGGCTCGTCTACGTTTATAGGCTTAAGGTTTCAAGGGTTGCAGAATCTAGAGAAGAGAGAATGGCAAGCTGTAGCTGTGGGAGATAGCTGTTTATTTAAGCTAGAGAGGAAAACTGATAACCTACAAGTGTTTCCTGTTAAAAATTCTAAAAGCTTTAGAAGAATAACAAAATGCTTTGAAAGCCTACCTGAATATGAGTCGTCTTCTCCAGAATTTGAGGAAGGTTTGTATGAGGATGGAGATATTTTTTTGCTGGCAACAGATGCTTTGGCCCAGTGGATATTGAGAGACTACGAGAATCAGAGTCATGAGTGGAAAAAGGTTCCTTGTATCAAAAAACACAGGGATTTCGTCAATTTTATTGCCCAGCTCAGACAAAAAAATCTGATTGAGAATGATGATACAACGGTAGCTATGATTAAAATTGTTGAAGAAGCCACACAAGTTTCGGCAGTTGCTTTAGGAAACGATGAGCCACCGCTAATTTAATCACTTGAGTTATTGAAACTAATGCAATACCCTAGCCGTTCAGAATACTGCACTTCCATTCGCAATCCTCAATTTGCTTTCCGAAAAAAAGATTCTTTAACTAAAATTGAATATAACCTCGACTCAAACTTAGTAAATGGAAAAGCAATAGAAAAAATCAAACTAGATGGAACTAAAGATATTTGGTCAGCATCTGGAGGTTTTGCTATTGTCTTTAAATTTGAAACATTTTTTCCTAGTAAAATCTGGGCTATTAGATGTTTCTACCGCTGTAATTTTGAGATTAAAAATCACTATAAATCTGCTCTGTCTCGTATAAAAAATACTCCTTGTCATCCTTATTTTGTGGATTTTTCCTTTCTAGAGGAGGGAATTAGAGTCCAAGGAAACTGTTATCCAATCCTTAAAATGGAGTGGGTTGAAGGAGAAAACTTAAAGAAATTCATTAAAGCCAACCTTGACAATAGTGACAGCTTAAAGATTCTGGCAGAGCTTTGGATAACCCTATCTAAACAATTGCTTAGTTCTGGCATTGCTCATGGAGATTTGCAGCATGGAAATATCTTGATAGTTAAGTGCTATAATCATTTAGCTATTAAGTTAATTGATTACGATAGCCTTTATTTTTTTGAAGACGCCAGTTCTATTGATGATAATATTAAAGGATTGAATGATTATCAGCATCCTCTTAGAAAAAAACTAATAAAAAGATGTTTAGAGGTTGATTTTTTTCCTCAATTAGTTATTTATATATCCATTCTAGCCTTAGCGGAGGATAAGAAGCTATGGGAAACATATCGGGTTGATGAGAAGGAAGGACTGCTGTTTTCTAGCTCAGATTTTCAAGATCCCGATCGGGCAAGTATATTTAGATCTTTGGCTAAACTACCCCACCCTCTCCCAGAGTTAGCAAATAAGCTTAAAGAAATTTGTCAATTCAAAGATTTCGGTGATATTCCCTCTCTTGCCAATGTTCTATTTAATGAGAAGGAGTATATACCGAATCAGAAAGATGGCAGTTTGCATTGGCAAGCAAATGATTTGAGATATATTAACCTTTTTCCGTCAAGGGAGCAGATCGCTAATTTATTAAGACAAAGTGTTTCCAAGCAGACGGAGATATGGAAATCTATTTCAGATATCAAATTTAGTAGTTATTTTGCAGCTAAGACAGAAGCCAAAAGCCAAGATTTAGGATTCAGAGTACCTTCTCAACTATTCACCATTTCTTTAAAACATAAGGTTCTAACCGACTACTTTAACCCTTTAAATTCTTCGACGTTAAAAGTTTTGACAATCCTGGTGAAAACCAAAAT
>JAFAVL010000746.1 GCA_019242465.1 Chroococcidiopsidaceae cyanobacterium CP_BM_RX_35
CGGTAGCCTGCGAGATGATGTCATGTGGGCTAGGATGCTGCCCCTCGGCGAAGTGCTGAACCGCTTTCCTCGGATCTTGCGAGACTTGTCTACAGCTTATGGCAAGCCAGTGGAACTCAAGCTCAACGGTACAGGAGTTTTAGTTGATAAGGCTGCAATTGAAAAACTCTACGATCCTCTGCTGCACTTACTGCGTAATGCCTTTGACCACGGAATTGAACCGCCAGAAGTGCGGATGGCACAAAGGAAACAGGCACAAGGTCAGATCGAAATCCGTGCCTATCACCAGGGAAGTCAAACTATCATTGAAATCCGAGATGATGGTCAAGGGATTAATTTAGATCGCATTCGTAGTAAGGTTTCAGCTCTAGGTATATGGCCGCCAGAAAAAATAGCGGCGGCTTCCCCGTCTCGTTTAATCGAATTGCTATTCGAACCAGGATTTTCTACCGCCTCTCAGGTTAGTCAACTCTCTGGTCGTGGCGTCGGATTAGATGTCGTGCGTGCCCAAGTGCGATCGCTTAAAGGTTCAGTCACTGTCACTTCTGAACCAGGGCAAGGAACAACCTTTACCTTGCGGATTCCGCTGACTCTGACAATAGCCAAATTACTCGTTTGTTTTGTTGGCAATACTGCTTTTGCTTTGCCTTCCGATAGCATTACAGAAATTTTGATTCCTCAACCTGACCAGGTGAAGTTATCTAGAGGGCAGAGATTTTTGCAATGGCGAGAGCAAATTGTTTTAACCCATCGCCTATCCGAACTCCTAGAATACGGTTGTCCTTTGCCCGCCATTGTTCCCAATCGGGCTTTAGCGTCATTCCCTGCCCCAGAGGAATGGGCCCCACCCATGCTGTTATTGGAGCAAGATGAGCAAATTATAGCGATAGAAGTTGACCGTCTAGTGACAGAACAAGAACTTGTGATTAAACCCCTAGGAGCAGCGATTACACCTCCTAGCTATATTTATGGATGTACTATTTTAGGAGATGGTAGTCTGATTCCGGTAATTGACGGTGTAGCTCTGCTGGACACACTCCTTGGTCAAACTCAGACGGCAATGTATAGTACAACCAAGCCGGAACTGACGACTACTGGGACAACAACTACAGCAAAGGTGAAGGTAAATACGCCATCTGTACCACAAAATCCCTGGCTGGGAAGAGAAGTTATCTCCACGTTGTTGGTAGTAGATGACTCTATCACTGTACGGCAAACCTTAGTTCTGACGCTACAAAAAGCTGGTTACCGGGTTTTGCAAGCACGGGATGGACGGGAAGCCATTGACCAGTTGCAGCAGAATTCTACAGTAGGGCTAGTGATTTGTGATATTGAAATGCCTAACATGAATGGTTTTGAGTTCCTCACCTATCGTCGTCAAGATCCACTGATCTCAGAAATTCCTGTCGTTATGCTGACTTCCCGTAGCGGTGATAAACATCGACGGTTAGCAATGTTCTCTGGGGCTAACGGGTATTTTACCAAGCCCTACATTGAGCAAGAGTTTCTAGCTGCAATCAAACAACTAGTTAAAAAGTAACTAAGATGAAAAACTCCCTGGTTCCCTTTAAATCTCACAGCCTCAGATACTCGAATAATGCCAAAGCTGCAGCGTCCCTCAAAGCGATTGTCTTTAACATTGGCAGCCTCAGTTTGGCACTGCGGATCGAGAATGTCTACAAAGTGCTGAGTCAAACTCCAGTTTATGGCAGTGGACTCAATCGTGTTGGGATTGCTCACGTAGGGGATCGTGAGGTAACTGTTATAGATTTGAATCAGCAGTTATTCAGTAGCAATACCAGCGCAGTAGCCCAAGCCAATTACTTGGTTGTTGCCCAAAACACGGCAGGTGAACTCTTTGGTATTCCAGTTGCCGTTGTTCCAGCTTTGAGGCAGTTAATTTTGTCTGATATGCGAGTTCTGCCAGAGTCCTATCGTCATTCCGATCTGTTAGGTATTGCCAGTCACGTCTGTCAAATTCTAGACAAAGAGGCAACCCTAACAGTATTCTTACTAGATGTCGATAGAATTTCGGAAGCCAGGTGAATTATTTTGGTTTGTTTGGTTACAGAGCCATCAGAGGTGGCTCTGTATGCGGAAGTTCCTTTGATGAGCTGTTGAGCAAAAACGCCCTATATATAGGTGGACAAATTTTTCACCAATCTAAGATATGAAGGAGCAGAGCAAATGGAAGGTGCAATGTGACCCATGACAGATATTAAGGAAGGTGAGAGCGAGCAATATGCTGTATGCCCAATAGACCTATCAAACTTAAAAAGCAAGGTAGCCGAGGCCATAGAGCTTTGCAGGGGAGATGCTGACTGCCTTATCAGGCTTAACCAGGCACTCTCTGAGGCAACAGGGTTGTGTACCGAGGCGATATCTCAACTTAACTCTAACACCCCAACGAAGAATTGAACAAAATGTTGGGGACTGTCCCCATTTAGGGCATGGTTTAAGCTACGGTAACACCTGTACTCCACAAATGATTCCTAGCAAGGTCAGCTGGAAACTACGAGAAGTGCGAACTGCTCTAATGAGTTGTTTGCTTACGGAACATATTAGGGGTTATGCAACGAAACGCGAAATTTACTGTCGCAGTTACCTGAAATTCAAACTTAGCTTAGGTTTCAGCCGTCGATTTTCTCCGATGCAGAAATCGCAAGAGCCATAGACTCAGATAGAAGCTCGTAATCTAACACTGGCGGTTGTCGGTTGAGATCCAAACCATAACTACCGAAACGGTTGATATGTCTCGTCAGGTAAGGACTCAAGGCACCCATAACCTCCTGATCAATTCCATATCCTTCTCCTATCAGTTCCTGTAATATGCGGCTGATTTCAAACACGTTGTAAAAAATCAAGCAATTCGATACGAGATGGTTGTACTTGATGATTTTGCGTTGTTCATCCCGACTGTTAGTAGAGATCGTCCCTGAATGACCAAACCCTACCCATTTAGCGAAGCCATTAAATGCCTCGCTCTTATTCACCTTAAATGTTGCAAGGATGCCCGCACCATAACGAAGTTTGGTGACGGGAGGAATTGCGACCAATAAACAAACTGAGCGAATGCGAATCCTTATACTTGGTGGGCATCATATGTGATATAGTGGATAGCATGAAACAAGTTCTGACGCTAGTTTGCAAGCTCAACCCCACCCCTGACCAGATCGCCAAAATTGAGGCGACCTTAAAGGCGTTTGCGGATGCTTGCAACTATACGAATGAGCGAGTCAAACCCCAAATAACCAACAAGACGACCATCCAAAACATTGTGTATGAGGACTTGCGATCCAAATTTGGGTTGGCAGCTAATTTGGCGGTGAGAGCTTGCGCCAGAGTCGGGGCGAACCGGAAGACCGCTAAGGTTAAAAGCAAGCCCGTTAAGCAGTTCAAGCCCACATCGGCTGACTATGATGCCCGAATTTTCTCTTTTTGGGAGGAAGACTGGGCTGTTAGCTTAACAACTGTGGACGGTCGGGAACGAATTAAGTTAAATGCAGGAAACTATCAACGAGGCAAGCTTAAGGGACAGAAGCCTACAAGCGCTCAACTGTGCAAGCATCGTGATGGTCAATACTACATTCATGTGCAAATTAAAGACGATGCCCCAACGCCCAGATCGTCAAACAACGTGATTGGCATCGACTTCGGGCGCACGGATATTGCTGTTACGAGTAATGGGGATAAATGGGACGGAAAACAATTAACAAAAACTAGGGATAGGTACGCGAGAACTAGAGCGTCTCTCCAAAGGAAAGCTTCTACACGCACAAGATCAACTCGTCGTCGGGCAAGACAGATCTTGGTACGGCTATCGGGGCGAGAGAGACGTTTTCAAACTTGGCTTAACCACAACATCAGCAAATTCATCATCCTCTCGGCACTGACTAATAAATGTTTAGTCGCGATTGAGGATTTAACTGGCATTCGTGAGCGAACAAATACTCAACCTAGAACCAAAGAAGAACGCCGTAGAAGCAATTCCTGGAGTTTTTTTCAATTAAGAACTTTTCTGGAATACAAAGGACTGCAATCTGGGGTTGAGGTGATTGCTATTTCGCCACGGTACACCAGTCGCACTTGCCATAAATGCCTGCATATTCATCCTGACCCAGATAAATCTTATCGGTCGGGAAAAAGATTTAAATGTGGGCATTGCGGCTGGAAAGGCGATGCTGATGAAAATGGTTCTCAAGTTATAAGAATTGTTGGAGCGGCACATGTAAACCCGCTCGGAGGTTCGATATTGTCTTGCAGTTTGTTAGACCATGTCAGGGCTACTGAAAGCCCACGCTATACCGCTTGCGGTTAGCGCTGGGTAGTTTACCGCTCCTTGGATAATACCCCTTAACTCTTCACTACCCAAATATTCCAACAGAAAAACGGTACGAACAAGCCTTCCCAATCCGCTAAAGGGAGCGTAACAAATTAGCGTGATTTGTAGTATAGGCTTTGAGGGATCTAAATTATTGAGAATAGCTGACGAAGAAATGGGATTTTCCAAGGCAGGTTTTTCAATAAGAAGGAAGAAGGCTTTAAACCAATATAATACTACAAATGTGACAAAAACATCATAATTTGTTACGCTCCCAAGCACAATCAAATCCTACGAACTGACTTTGGTCCCTCTGATAACAATGTATGGACGATTTCCCGTTGATTTGCTGAGCCGACAGCAACTAGAAGAGTACCTCAATACGCTGACTCACCTGTCTTATACTACTCATAATCGCCATCAGACCATTATCCAATCTCTGTTGAATTTCGCTGTAGAGCAAGGATATCTCGCAGCCAACCCGCTCGCTCGTCTGAAGCGACGCAAGCCCAATCGCGACAAAGGAGAGCATAGCAGCGATGAAGTCATCCGCTATCTGACACCGCAACAGCTTTCTCGACTCTACAGTTTATTAGAACCCAACTCCCGTCTACATACCCTGGTACTACTGCTGCATCGGACGGGAGTCAGAATTGCCGAAGCTTTAGCACTAAATCTTGAGGGGATTAACAGGAGCGAGTACAAATTTCAGGTTGTGGGCAAGGGCAATAAGCAACGTTGGTGTTTCTATAGTGATGATGTGGCCCAAGTATTAGACAAGTATCTCAAATTTTATAGACACCATGGGACTCCAGCTTTGTTTACTGCTCAACAGCCGCTCACAATGAAAGTCAGCCGTCTATCATATCGTACTGCCCATGCTGATTGGAGCGAGGTAATTCAACAAAGTCAAGAACTGAAAGGGTTTCGTCTTCATGACCTCAGACATACTTTTGCTACAGAGCGCGTAGGACTGATGGGGATCGAGGAGCTGAGAGCGTTAATGGGACATACTAGTATTCAGACGACATTACGCTATCAGCAAGTTACATCTTTGTGTGAGATTCATAGACATCATTTCAATGGTAAGGTTTTCTCAGTCCTGAGAAACAGCCCCCAAAATGGAACAGAAAATCAAGATGCGCCTGCGATGGGTCGAGATGTATCAACAGACCCAGAACGCCGGGCTAGTTTGTCGTCGGTGCGGTATCTCTAGACCCACTCTTCGTAAATGGATACGTCGTTACGAGCAGTTAGGATTAGAGGGACTCAAAGATCAGAGCCGTCGTCCTAAATCTTGTGCTCCCAAGAAGGTACTAGAGCAACAAAAAGCATGGATTCTGGAACTAAGAGCCAAACGCAAGTTAGGGGCAAGACGAATCCAAAGTGAACTGTTACGACTGCATAGATTTTCCTTGTCATTGGCAACTATCCATAAGGTATTAACAACGGCAAATGTCAAACCCTTGAAAGCGACGCGGCGCTTAAGAAAAGGTAAGCACCGTTATCAAAAAGACATTCCAGCTCTCGCGAGTGCAGATGGATGTTTGTAAGATTGGACCCAAACTCTATCAGTATACAGCTATCGACAACTGTACTCGCTTCAAAGTCATCAGGCTCTATCCCAACAAAACG
>JAFAVL010000847.1 GCA_019242465.1 Chroococcidiopsidaceae cyanobacterium CP_BM_RX_35
CCGTAAGCAAAAAGGTAGCGCAACTAGAGCTAAGGCTAAAAGGTTAGTAGCAAAAGTACACTCTAAAGTATCAAGAGTTAGAGAAGATTTTCTCCACAAGCTATCCCGCGCGGCAGTCGCTACAACGGGGGGAACCCCCGCAACGCGCTGCCTTAAGATAGTTAACCAAAACCAAGTAATTGCTGTAGAAAATCTAGCAGTAAAGAACATGGTAAAAAATCATAACTTAGCTAAAGCTATTAGCGATTGTGGTTGGGGGCAGTTCTGTACCATGCTCAAGTACAAGGCAGAGTGGGAGGGGAAAACTTACATTGAGGTTGATAGGTTTTTGCTTCTTCCAAAACATGTTGTGTTTGCCTCAATAAAGTTGATGGTTTGTCACTAGACATTAGGTCCTGGGCTTGTAATAACTGTCAGACTCAGCATGATAGAGATGTCAATGCTGCTATCAATATCAGAAATGAATCCTTGCGGATATTGGCGTTGGGAACCAGCGCTACAGCCAATGGAGGGAATGTAAGTCAACCTGGTAAAACTTCGGTTTTGCTGGATGCAGTTCCCAATGAAGTTGGAAACTCTGTCCTCGCGTAAGCAGGGCACAGTAGTTCATACTCCCTCACTCTGTTAGTAGTTCTTGCAACCGAAGAGCTAAGGCTATTCTTATTCTTCTTCCTCTTGGTGAAGGGCATCTGCTGCTTTGCCACCGAGAAGGCCAAAAATTGCACCTGTTCCAAGTTGCCAAGTTGTAGAACAGCTTTCAAAGATTCGATTCTGTTCTGAAGACAGCTGCGGTTGGGAGGCAAGCCACAGCGATGTTCCTCCGGAAAGCAGGGTTAAGCTAACCACTGTGAAAAAAACCAACTTAAAAGTTGATGAGATTTTTAGAGTGTTCATAGTTAATCTTTGAGTGAGTGTGGAAGTATTGTTGCAGCTGTTTGCTAGCAGAAATTGAGGCACCTTCTCGTTTGTATTTACTTCCTGCAACCTGTTATTCTTTAGATAAGAGAGCAGGTTGTAGTTGCAGGAACCGCTCGCAGGTAGAGTGTTTGCGGTTCCTTTAATACCTAATTTGCAAGTCAAGTCTGAGAGGCTGTGAAAAACGCAATGCTTTAACTGGGTTTCATAGAAACAGTTCTTCCTGATCTAGCTAATGGAAAAGCTGGTTAGTGGAAAACCACTTTAACCAGCTTTGAAATTAGTTCCTAATCTTCCTGCTTGATGAATAGATATTCAATTGTTCAATCAATCTGTTCCATCTAGTGTAGGTTATAGAAGCATAAGTGTGTTACGAGAGCTTAAGCACTAAACTATTTTTCTGTGAACCCGGTAGGTGAGCCCGATCGTGGCAATGAATGCTCTGGCCTCAGAACACTCGATCCTAACCATCCCGAATCCATGTTCTAAGGCCAGCGCGCTGACAGCGCATTTCAAAAAATCACGTGGATGATTGATACTCCTCCGTGGTGAGATCAGAGGTGTCAATTGTGCAAGTGACTGAGGAAGGTTCTCCTCGCGAGCCCAACTTTCAAGTTGCTTCCGATCATATCTAGCGATTCCGAGGTTGGGTAGGCTGATATTGAAGACCTCCCCTTCTGGTTTGATCGACAGATGTAGGACAGTACCTGTTGGAACCTGCTCAAGCTCGTTCAGGTACACCATAAGCCGTTGCGCCAAGTCTTTATTCATTGGTTTAGCTGCCTAGCGCAGCTGCGTCTACTTATGTCTATGTAAAGTACTTGAAAAATTGTTATATGTCAACAATGTAAGAACAAAATAGCAACAATACAAAAACAGAAGCAATAGTACGGTAGATATTATACGTAAATTTGGGAAAAAAAAGGCACGATTTCCCTCTAAAGTTGCTTTTCTGTCTATAATAGACTAGAACATTATTTTTGTAGGAGACTTCGAGTCGGACAATCATGGCAAGACACTCACTGCAAGCCTCTCAACAGGGCCTTCAGCTCGCACATGCAGCTTTTACTAGACAAAGATGGACACAAGAAACTCTCGCAGAGAAAGTGGGTTGCTATCGCACTACTGTGAGCAAATTTTTCAGGGGCGAAGCCATTTTGCAAGACAACTTCATAAGTATCTCTGAGGCACTAGGACTGGAGGACTGGCACGAGATTGTCGCTTTTCCTTTTCCTCGAAATACTGATCAAGAGCTACTTAAGTTGAGCAACAAAGACTACTCTGAAATCAACCCTTTAGCTAGAGAGGTTCGAAGTAAGGTAAAGGCTAGCATTCTAGAGTGGTGCGGAACTATGCGTGTTTTGGACATGGCACACCCCATTGAGCTTAGTAGAATTTATACAAATGTCAATATTTTGGAGAAGATTACTGCCCATCGACGTAAGACAATCGCAGAGTTACTTGAAGAGTGTAATTTAGAAGATTTTGATAAGTTTGGATTAGGTAGAGTTATTGAAGAACGAGTTCCGGGATTAAGTGCGGTTGAGAAATATAAAAAGCTGATTGTTTTAGGAAAGCCAGGATCTGGGAAAACTACATTCTTGAAACATCTTGCCATTCAGTGCAATCAAGGAAAATTCAAACCAAACCTTGTCCCTATTTTTATTCCACTCAAATATTTTACTGAAGCATTAGGTGAACCCTCTTTATTAAAATATATTGAACAGCAACTTTCGGAGTGTGGGGTTACTTTAGAACAAATTCAAGAAATACTTAGACAAAAAGTTGGCTTGGTCTTACTAGATGGATTAGATGAAGTCAAGGAAGAACACCATGAGCGCGCTTTAAACGAAATTAGAGATTTATCTAGAAAATATTATGACAATCGTTTTATTATTACTTGTCGAATAGCTGCCAAAGAATATTCCTATGATGTACTCGACAAGTTCACTGAAGTAGAAATAGCTGACTTTGATAACAAACAAATAGAGACGTTTGTCAAGAATTGGTTTGGAGATGAATCAATCGAAGCAGAAGACTGTATCAAACATTTAAAGAATAATAATCGTCTTTATCAATTAGCAGTAACACCGTTATTATTAACTCTTCTCTGTTTAGTATTTGAGGAATCAAGAATTCTCCCAGGAAATCGCTCTGAAATATATAAAGAAGGAGTTGAAATTCTTCTGAAAAAATGGGATGCAAAACGGGGAATTCAACGAGATCAGGTCTATAAAAACCTATCTCTAGAGCGCAAGAAAGATTTATTGAGCCAAATTGCCTTAATTACCTTTAAGGCTGGAAAGCCTGTCTTTTCTCAAAAAGAAGCTGAGAATTATATCAAAGATTATATTCGGAATTTACCGGGCGTAGATACAGAGCCAGAAGCCTTGCAATTAGATAGTGAAGCAATTTTACACTCTATTGAGGCTCAACATGGACTCCTGATTGAGCGAGCTAAAGGAATTTATTCTTTTTCTCACCTAACTTTTCATGAATACTTTACTGCTAGGGAAATTGTTATCAGAAAGCATCCACAAAAGGAAGCATTTCAAGAGTTGATTAAAAATATGACTTCTTCTCACTGGCGAGAAGTGTTTCTATTGGCTGTAGAAATAGCTCAGCCAGATGCTTCAACCTTACTCAAGATGATGAAAAGAGAAATTGATGGAATGTTAGCTGAGAACAAGCATTTACAAGACTTTCTAAAATATGTGACTCAACTGTCTAATGCTCTTCAACTTACCATTAAGCCAGCAGCCGTTCGAGCTTTTTATTTTGACATTGACTTTGATATTGATCAAGAGCGACAGCTTAGTTTACTCTTAGACCCTTTAGCTAATTATCTAGTTTGTGGAAGCTTTTTTGCTCGCACTTTTAAAGATACTAATTTTGAGGAAGGCATTCATATTGCTGAGAGCTATGATAAAAGTATAGCTGAAGACTCTGATAAGATTTGTAAGGCATCTTCAGCTAATGAAGCAATGTATATTGCTCTCAAATATGCTCGTAAGTCTGAAAAGCTAAATCCAAAGCTAAGAGATATTTTAGAGAAAATATATCAAGAATACTCCAAACAAATAGAAAATGATGGACCTGACGAAGAAAAACTTAAGCATTTAGCTGATGGTTCAAGAAGTATCGCGAAAAAACATCGCCAGATAGGGAGGAACTTTTGGCAATTTAGTGACGATGATAAGCAACTACTAAGACGATATTATGAAGCTAATAAGTTGTTGGTTGAGTGCCTAAATACGGATTGTGTTGTGGCTCCTGAAGTTCGTAAAGAAATCTTGGAGACATTATTATTGCCTATTTGCAACAATAGAATATGATAGCTAGTTAAAGGTAAATTTACAATGACACTTAAAATTTACTGGCAGTTGGTTCACGGTACTCTTTCCAGTTTTTGCGAACAAGCGCCAGAGAATTTTCTGGCTTGGAATGGAGAGTCCCTCCAGCTTCCTAACACGGGAACACATTTCGGCTTTGTTTATAGTGGTCATCCTGTTTTACATCGCCATGCAGGTTCACAGGAGTATAAACTTCACCCTGGTATGTACTTCAGTTTACCTGGAGATGGTTGGATTGATGGCAAAGATTCATCTGGTTTTGTTGTGACCTGTACGGTATTTAGAGGTGTATTCCTTATTGGGGGAGCAATTGAAGCAACTGGTCGATTGGCTTATATTAATAGTGGTATGGATAGCGTTTTAATTCCACCGATTGTGCAAGGAGATCCCTGTTTAAATGCTCTTTACTTTCCCCCAGGAGTGAATCAGACAGCTCATACTCATCCCAGTTATAGGATGGTGATGATAGTGGAAGGTAGTGGCGAGTGTGAAACATTGGATGGCATTACTCAACTGCAACCAGGAGTGATCGTTTTTATCCCAGCTCACTGTGTTCATACGTTTCGGACAACCGAGGATAAATTGACTTTCATCTGCTTCCATCCTGACTCTGATACCGGATTTACTCATACTGACAACCCCGTGCTCAAGCGAACCATTGTTGCAGGTGTGAATGCTGCCCAACTACCAGAAATTCAAACTAGACTTGAGCAATGAAGAGGTTTTATCTGATAGAAATATTTCTTTACCATAGAGTTAGATAGGCATGGGAATTGGTCCAATTCTTATTAGGAGTTCTTGTTAAAAACAAGACGAGGACTGCGCTGTTTCGCCAAATCGTAATTACGTATCATAATCTTGCAAGAGTGCTACGATCGATACCAACTGAAGGTAATGATTGTCGCCATCAGAACTCTACCCTCTAACTCAGCCATGACTGCCAAAGTAACAGCCGAGCAGGAAGTGTTGTCTTCTGAAGAGGAAATTTGGGAGCCCCCTGCACCTCCAAACGATTTAGTTTTTGATGATGGAGACTCCTTGGAAACGAATCGTCATCGGATTGCGATGAATGTCTTGATCCGGTCATTAAAGCATGGGTGGGCTGAGCGACAGGATCTGTTTGTGGGTGGGAATATGTTTGTCTACTACAGTAGCAAGCAGGCTCGTAACCGAGACTTTAAAGGTCCATATTTCTTTGTCGTGCTGGGTGTAGATAATAATCCACAGCGTCAGGGGTGGGTAATATGGGAAGAAGGAGGACGATATCCAGATGTGATTGTGGAGCTGCTCTCTGCCAGCACGGTAGAGGTTGATAAGGGGAGTAAGAAAAAGCTCTACGAGCAGGTGTTTAAGACTCGAGATTATTTTGTGTTCGACCCGTTCGCGGCTGATTCGTTAGAAGGCTGGCATTTAAATTTGGACCGGGGCTACGAAGCTTTAAGGCCAAACGAGCAGGGATGGTTGTGGTGTCAATCGTTGGGCTTGTGGTTGGGGATTTGGCAGGGGATGGTTGAAGATGACACAGCTGAATGGTTGCGGTTTTATGATGTCGCAGGGAATTTAATTCTACTGCCTGAAGAGGCTGAGCGACAAAGAGCGGAGCAGGAGCGACATAGAGCCGAACGATTAGCGCAGAGATTACGAGCAGCAGGCATTAACCCCGACGAAGATTAAGATGAGTCACTTTTCCCTTGACAATGTTGCCATCCTTACCAAATAACTACGACAGAATCTCCCCATAGATGCGCTAACAACTGGAAAGTTGGCATCAAGCAGGAACTGGAAAAGAGAAAAACAAAGTCTTGGGACATTTCCATAGCTAACTCAGTTCTAGAAATCCAATGGTCTGGCGAGTGTTTTTCGAAACTCGTCTTGCGGCTTCAGCAATCACTAACAATCGCCGATTCCCACGTTTCTCTGACGCACGACCGAAGCCTCTAAATTCTTGACCAAACGGAAGCCGATAAGGGTAGTTCCTGTATCTGGCGCTTGTGACTCCCGTGCCGCTGGACGATAACGGCTACAATAGTTTTTAGCGCTTTGTAGTCTCGTGTTTATCAATACAAAAACTGCTAACTTTCACATCATCTGCTGAGCGCTCTTCGATATAATGTTGTGCGTCTGAACCAATCTTGAATATATCTCCAGGGACATATAGCATGTCCTCAGGACAAGATAGTTCTGCTGCCCAGGCTATAGGGGCAATCAGGATCGTCGATGCAATTAAACTAATAAATAGGAGAGCGATCGCCACTACTTGAATCAGTAATAGCGTGAGAAAATGCGGAAAGCTGCCATAGCGAGGTCCCCAATGCCATCCGGCACGCTTCGCGAACGCGGCAGCAGACTTTCCAAGACTCTGTTTTTTAAGCTCTTGTAACATTGTCGATATTTCCTACTGGGTTCAGCGGTTTTAATTCATATATCTGAAAGCGTTGCGATTGATGCTGTCGTAACCAGTGTTTTCTTACCCGGACAATTACTTGGTAAAATCGTTCTCCAGACCAATCTCTATTGGTACTAGTAGATTGAGAAAACAATTGTTGCTCCAGCTCAGCGATCTGGGTTGAAAGCTCTGCATCGTTTACTTCGATTAAAAGTTCATCTAGAGTAGCTGGACCTAATTCACGAGCAATTTGGTCTAACCA
>JAFAVL010000080.1 GCA_019242465.1 Chroococcidiopsidaceae cyanobacterium CP_BM_RX_35
ACGGTTTAGACATTCTCGTAAACAATGCTGGCGCGCAGACATCTTATCCCTCAATTAGCGATATCACGACTGAGCATTTCGATAAAGTGATGAAGACAAACCTCTACGCGCTATTTTGGATCACGAAAGCAGCCGTTCCGCATCTCAAACCAGGAGCCGCAATTATTAATACCACTTCGATTCAGTCATATCAACCTTCAGCTAGCCTTCTTGACTATGCAATGACGAAAGCGGGCATTGAGAATTTCAGCAAATCACTCGCGAAACAGATGATCGAGAAGGGAGTGCGCGTTAATGCAGTCGCACCCGGTCCATTCTGGACGCCGCTACAGCCGAGCGGCGGTCAGACTCAAGACAAGATTGAACAATTTGGTTCTGAAGTTCCGCTCGGAAGACCCGGACAGCCTGTAGAGATTGCGCCTGTGTATGTATTGCTTGCTTCCCAAGAAGGCAGCTATATCACGGGAGAAGTTTACGGCGTAACAGGCGGCATCGGGATTGCCTAGTTTTGATGAACTACCCCGCCTGTACGAAGGACAGGCGGGGTAGTTCATTGATTTGTAAAGTGCTGCTGGCACATGAGTATTGAGATTGTCCTGGACCACCAGAATCTTGTTTGCTTTGGGATAGCACTCATCCACCAAGTACTTCATCTGCTGGTCATAATCGAGTTGCGTGCGGGTATCAGTGTCCACTACATGCCGTCGCGCCGCCTTGGGCTCGAACATCATGAACAGATTACATACCCCCTGGCGTTGGCGTTGCTGATTTTGCAGTTGGCTTAGCACGAATTACCAAGCTTTTGGATTCATAAGCAACTGCTTATTTAGCAACGCCAAGAAGAACGGCTGTGTCGCAAAACCCACATTCCGCCCTTTCCAGTGGCACAAAAGAATTAACACCGATCTCAACAAAGCAAGTAGTACTGCCTAGAGGCAGAACCAAGAAATTGGAGAATATGACGGCGCTCGTCTGTGAGGTTGACCACTTGCTTGATGCCATTAAGAACCACATAATGGACAGCCATAAAACACTGAAACACAAGCGCGTAAGGTTGGGCGTTGTGTAGCTTTGCCCAGTTGATTGGGAAGGGTGTGGTTTGCTAGCTGCAAAGAGGAGCGAAGTTGCGTTGTCCCAAGTTGTACACAAGCAAGCACAAACCCATCACCATAGCGAGTGCCATGATGCGTTCTGGAGATTTGAGGAAGACACTGGAGGTAAAGAACAAGGGGTCCTTGAGAAACCGAAAACCTCGCTCGTTGCCTTGTTGTCCCTTGTACTCCTCAAGGGCCTGTTGTGCACTCAACTGCTGGGACTCTAAAACATTGGTAGCTAGAATGAAGCGTCCTGCCCGACGCTGGTGCATGGCCACAACCGTTGGGTCAAGCTTTAACACTGCCTGTGGATGGTAGGTGATGCGACTTGGTGTCGTCCCTCGCTTGGGCTTACCCGGTCTCTCGTAGTGCAACGTTTGCTTGACACTCATGTTCTCCAGTTGATGCCACGGTAAGTCCAGCTCAAATTGTTGCAGTGCTGCCAACGCATCGGCTTCGCAGGCAAATTCCTGGGTGGAGAGTTGACGTAATTGCGATTGCCAATGTGTAGCCGCGTTTTTCAGGGTCTTGTCCAACTGCTTGAGGTCAGCCTTTTGCCGTTCCTGGCTTTCGACAATCAACCATCTTTGCGGAACACCGCCGTAGTCACAGCAGACGGTGGCCATCCGATACCCCTCCAACTGGGTGGGTTGTAGAGCCGACTCTGACAACTGGTTAACTAAATCGGATGCCGCATTGAGAGTCAAAGGGACACGAGTCAACCACCGTAGTCCCGTCAATTGTTGCAAATTTTCCTGACTGTAGAGGGCAGAATCTGCTACATACAACCCCTCAAAGTTCCACTCTCGACTAAACTCCTGCATCAGTGCCGCGAAGCGAGTTTTATCAGACTGGTTACCATCAGCTAACTCAATCAAGGCAGGGATGTCTCCATCTGCCCAACACACCAAGTTGATTACAAACTGTTTCAAGTCAGGACGACGGTCGCGGGAATAGCCATAAGTGATACTCATCGGCACTGGTGCCACACTTCCCATCACCTCTGATGCCAAATACTCTCCTTCCACCGCCAACGAGGTCGAGTCGAGATGAGCCGTCTGGCGTTTGACTCCAAACTTCTGGGCCGCCACCAGGCAAACGGTCATAAACAGTTGGCTTAACCCCCCTAGATACAGGGCATCCAGCACTCTTCCTCAACGGTTGTCATTGAGATGCTCCGCTAGCACTCCTTCTCCCAGTAAGTGTTCGGTGGCTTTACCCATAAAGAATTGTTCAAACAGGTACAACGGGGCTGATGCTAGCCCTAATCCATTTAAAATCATGGCTTTGACCGCCACCCCTGGACTAATTCGCTCTCTTGGGTCTACGCCTAGGTGTTGATTAATCTGATCCACAATCCCTAACTCGTCTACCAGTCCGGCAACAATTCCCAGATGGTCCAGGTTCTGCACAATCAACTCGTTGCTAATACCGCACCTCCTTCGCTCCCAGAAGCCTTTAGAAGATTATGCGGCTAAATTCTCCATCTGACACTTCAAAGAGCGAAATGTCGGTTGGACAATGCTAGAGTGCTGTGTCGCGATTATGAAGTGTTACCGGAGAATCACGAGGGGATGATTTGTGTAGTGATGATTCGATTAATGCTGCGTCGTCTTAGTAATAATCGCCGCACTCGCACTTACAAGACCGCTTAATGTTTTATTTATAAACCGTTTCTGAGCCAGGTGCTTTGACATCGTAAACTTTGAGAGTATCGCGTTGGACTACCTCTTGAGAGCTGACAGCTACTTTCTCGACAATGATGCGTAACTCGTAGTCCATCTGCCAGCCCCCCGACGGCTAAGTGATTATAGGGACTGTATCATGAATCCTCAAATAGCTGTAAATTATTTACGCTTCCGTTGAGAGTCTCTAAAAAGTCAGCAATGTCTCAAAGACCTACCTTGCAAAGTGTCCCGGTCTAAAATTGTAGCCTTTTTTTCCTCTAACATGAACTTAGATAGCGGTAGGGAATCCGATGATGTTGGCTGTCGTTTCGCCAGAAAAGGTTTATCTGTCGGCGGGAACTGTGGTGCGATCGCTCGCTACCTGGCAGGAGTATCAGGCATTGTGTCGGCAACGGGGGGACGGCTCGATTCCCCGCATCAAGTATCGTTTGGGAGAAGTGTTGTTAATGTCGCCACTGCCAAAACATGGACGAGATGCACATTTGATTGCAAACATCATCACGACGCTACTGGATCGTGCTGGACAGGAATACGATGCTTTTACGCCTGTAACGATGGAACTTCCAGAAGAGAGTGGGATTGAACCCGACTATTGTTTCTACATTGACCAGTGGCAAGCTGTTTCCGGGAAAGAACGAATTGACTGGCGCAATGACCCACCACCGGATCTGGTGCTGGAGATTGATGTCACCAGCTATTCCGATGTGCAAGATTATCTGCCGTATCGGGTGCCGGAAGTCTGGCTATTTCGCAAACAACAACTTCTGATTCACCAGCTTCAGGGGAATGAGTATGTTGTTCTATCTCAAAGTCAGTATTTTCCAAATATTAACCTCCCGGATGTGATCGCTCGATGTTTGCAGATTGCCTATCAGCGCAATACCAGTGCAGCGATTCGTGACCTGAAACAACGGTTGGAATAAAGGAATTGGGAGCGGCAGGGTGGAAGACTGTGGGTTGGGGGGATCGCTGTGTCGGGTAGAGAGGACTTCTCCAATGTTTAGGCTTGCTTTGTATTCCCTGTTGCTCTCACCTTTGGAAGCGTAACAAAAGAGTATTATTCTCTGGCGCTAGCTGACTGCTCCTAGGGCGGATAGCACTGTTACGTGCCACTGACGCTGCCATTCTTGACTCTCCATCTTCGCTCTGATTTGTAAGACTTGATGAGCACCTTCTCTCGTCCACTGCATTTTTTTTGACCTTTTCTGTCGAGCATTAATTAATGATTCAATATGCGATTCAGCTACCTGACTAGTATAAGTTTTATGAGCTTGTGCCCGAGCTTCATAATTGACAATATAAGCTTGATTACTCTCGATGTA
>JAFAVL010000157.1 GCA_019242465.1 Chroococcidiopsidaceae cyanobacterium CP_BM_RX_35
AAGAGAAGCGAATAACAGCAATAGCTGTTATGGATAGCGAATGGAAAGAGTCTATGTTAACTGAGCTAGCAGTTTATCGTAAAGCTGCACTACAAAAGGATACTGGATTACGGAAATCTTGACGACCCCGCTTTTGAAGTAAATTCATCTTGACTTTACCGTCAGTGTATTAATATATTACAACTGCCGAAGAATTCTCAGCAATTGTTCAGCTGAATATCTGGCATATTTGCGTCTAATCTTAACCTGTAGCTATTCTTCATCCGCCGCCCTTAAGTCTATGGAATTCGAAGATTTTCAGGTTTACGATCGCGACCTTCCCGATGCTGTATTGTCACAGTATCTCAAGGCTGAGGCAGTTGCAGTAGATACAGAAACAATGGGCCTATTGCCGCAGCGCGATCGGCTATGCCTCGTCCAGTTATATTACCCAGGTGGCATTACAGTCATTCGCGTTGCTAAAGGGCAGACAGAGGCCCCCAACTTAAAGCAATTAATGGTAGCACCCGAGGTCCTTAAGGTATTTCATTTTGCTCGTTTTGACCTTGCCACCCTGCGTCACCATCTTGGTATTCAAGTAGCACCAATCTTCTGCACAAAAATCGCCAGTAAGTTGGCCCGTACCTATACCAACCGTCACGGGCTGAAAGATTTGGTGCAAGAGTTGGAGCAGGTGGAACTAGACAAAAGCGCTCAAAGTTCTGACTGGGGCGATGCCGCTAATCTGTCGCCAGAGCAGCTCCGCTACGCTGCTAATGATGTTCGCTACCTGTTAAATGCACGAAAGAAACTCATAGAGATGCTGAAACGGGAGGGACGGTGGGAACTAGCTCAAGCTAGCTTTGACTGTCTACCAACTATAGTTTCCTTAGATCTGTTGCACTTTAAGGATCTCTTTGAACACTAAGTTGCTGTCGAATTCATTCTAGTAGGTCTGGGCCATCTGGAGCATTGACTCAACTGGGTAACCAACGGCTTGCCATGCAGCAACGCCGCCTCTAAGTTCTGATACGTTCTCATATCCGGCGGTTCGCAGCTTGGCTGCCGCTTCTGCTGTCTCTTCGTCGGTTTCACCGTAAACATAAATGTCGCGAGTCGTCTCAAAGTTACACAAGGCGCGTGGAACTAACTCGTCCATTGACAAGGGAATTGCGCCCAGGATGTGGCTGAAGTTGAACTCGCCGCGATCTCGTACGTCAACGATAGTAAAGGCTGGAGCTCCCCAGTCAAGACGCGCTTTTAGATCATAAACCAGTGAGTTTGCTTTCAGAGGCGGTGGAGCTGGGATAATGCCCAAAAATCTATACATGAGTTGCAATATTTTTTATTCATTTCTTAAAAAGTAACAAATAACTTTACAATCTGCAATTTTTTGTATAGAAGTCTTGACTATTTTCTAAACAGACAAAAAGAGCAACCCGCTGAGGTCGCCCTTTGTTTAATTTTGTTAATTAGAGCAGTGAGTCTGAGGGGCTATGGCTGTTTTTTCTGAGTCTCAGTGAAATTTTCCATACGGGCTGCAACGTTATAGTCATCAGCGCCTGCCGGAGTTCTTGATTCAACAATACCTTCTGTGGGACCACCAATCGCCTTCCAGGCGGCGAGCCCACCTTTCAGCTCCGATACATGCTCAAACCCGGCACCACGAAGTCTTTGAGCCGCCTCAGCAGTCTCTTCATCGGTTTCGCCGTGAACATAGATATCTCGGCTTGGCTCAAGGCTAGATTTCGCCCGGTCTACTATCTCATCCATGGGCATTGGCATTGCTCCCATGATGTGACCATCATTGTATGTGTTGCGATCACGCACGTCGAGAATAGTAAAAGCTGGTTCGCCCCATTCGAGACGAGATTTGAGTTCGTGAACGTTGGATTGGGGGTCGATTGGTGGCTGAGGGGGAATAACACCGCCTACTATATTAGTCATTACAAATCCCTCTGTTAATATTTCACGCAGATCGTACCAAAGAATACAACCATCACTGCTCTTTCTTTAGGCTGAAGAAGAAAACGTCCTACCCTCATTCCTAAGACAGGCTTCCCAGAATCTATTTGATCGTAACGCTTTAGATTTATATTGGTTTAATGGTAATACCATTTACTTATACACGAACTGTTCGATTTCAAGATACCGACGCTGCTGGCGTTGTTTACTTTGCTAACGTCTTAGCAATGTGTCATGAAGCTTACGAAGAATCGCTAGCCGTATCAGGTATTGATCTGAAATCATTTTTTAGTAACCTATCTACGGCAATTCCAATCGTCCATGCTAATGTGAACTTTCTCCATCCTATGTTTTGTGGGGAGCAAATATTTATTCAATTAACCACTAAATATTTGGATAGCAGCAAGTTTGAGATTATTTATCAAGTAGTTGCCGTGACAGAACAGCCAATTGCAAAGGTAGTGACTAGGCATGTCTGCATCGATCCCAATAGCAGAACTCGAAAAGAATTGCCAGATAATATAATTTCATGGTTGCAGCGGTGGGGCGATTGATTCTGTAAACTGTTCATTAACAATTTGCTGCAATTGTTTACGGTTGACCTTACCTTGAGAGTTTCGAGGTAGACTTGCTAGAGAGAGCCAGTGTTTAGGTCGTTTAAATTTGCTTAGTTTATCCTCAAGTGCGGCTTGCAGTACTATGTTAGACACAGATGGGTTGCAGGGAACATAAATAGCTGTAATGGCTTGTCCCCAATGTGAATCAGGGATGCCAATCACACAAATATCATTAACAAGCTGTGTTGCTCTAATCGCTGCCTCTACCTCAAATGGAAATACATTTTCGCCACCAGTAATAATTTTGTTGCTATCGCGACCTACGATGT
Organism: Chroococcidiopsidaceae cyanobacterium CP_BM_RX_35; assembly: GCA_019242465.1. Next base: position 2,831 of record JAFAVL010000157.1, read on the forward strand.
TTAAGAAACCATGTTCATCAAAAAAACCTAGATCGTCTAGTTGCATTTCCTGATGGGTGAAACATTCTGGGTAGTAGCCTAGAGCTAGCGATTCAGCTTGGATAAAAATATTTCCAATTTGATTTGCTCTTAATAACTGACCCGTGGAACTGCGAATAGCCACTTTCGCGTGGGGTAAAACCCGACCACAACTGTCATTAAATTCTAGAAAATCTTGTGGTTTAAGGGTGACGATCCCAGAGGCAGTTTCTGTCATGCCGTAAGTGGGAGCTAACCGGATGTGATTGCGTCTTGCTTGTTGTAGCAGTTCGCACCAAGCTGGAGCGCCTCCCAGTAGCACTGTCTGACAGCGAGATAGCCAGCTGACTAACACAGGGTTGTGTAAGAGGCGTTGCAACTGAGTTGGAACTAAAGATATGAAAAATTGCTCTGGGTTAATATCACATTGCGTACTAGTTGCAAATTCTTTAAACGGCAGAATTGCCATCTGACCATTGCTGGTAAAGGAGCGCAGAAATTGCATCAGACCGCTGACATGATATAGTGGCAATACACAAAATGAATTTATTTGATTTAGCTGAAAGTATTGCTGAAAACCTTTTACGGATGACATTAAAGTCTCCCAAGTGTGGATGGCAAAGCGAATTTGACCTGATGAACCTCCAGTAGGAATCATAATCCATTGGGAGTTGAGCATCTTAGGTTCTGGATTAGGGTAATAATCTCTAACTCCCCAATCTCCATAACCCAAAATCAGATCTGGTTGCACAAGTTTAAAGACTTGTTGCCATTCCTGTCTCACCCAACTTGGATTACTCAGAAAAATGGGGCAACCAGCAGCACAAGCAGCAATGAATCCAGCCAGGAATCGTACTGGTTCTCGCTCAGCCAAGAGAACTTTAGGTGGTATCCCCTGCTGCGATCGCTCAATTAATTCTAAATACAGCTGTTTAGCCATCTCAGTAAATTGACGGCTATTATGACCAATTAACCAATCATCATTGGCACGTTTTTCTAGATAAGCTAAAGGTTGTTCCATAACAGCTCTGGAATTTCATCCTCATCAAACCAGCAATCTGTCCCAAACCCAACAGCTCTGTCATAGCTCGACAATTCAGTTGCTAGCTGCAGTGCCGCATATCTACCGATAGCTGTTTCAAACCCAGAGGAGAAAACAGTATCAATTTTGTGCTGGTGACAGAATTGACGTAATCGGGATGGAGAACCTACTATACAAGGCTTAATCACAAAAATACCCTGCCAGCCCTGGTGGTACAACGTTTCTAGCTGCTCAATTGTAGCCACGGATTCATCTAGGGCTAGTTGAGTAGAGTAGCGCTCGTTTAATTCCAACATGGCATCGAACTGAGTCACTGGCAAAGGTTGTTCTAGAAACTCAACGCTTCGCCAGGGGTAGCCCCGGCGGCGTCGAGCTGGCTCAAACCCAACACAATCCGCCCTTGGCAGACTAACGCGATCACAAACCCCAAGCCATTCATGTGCTTCCTCCAAACTCAGTCCCCCATTGGCATCTAATCTCAATTGGGCTGACGCTGGTAGCGCTTGAATCAGTCGATGGAAAATCTTAAGTTCCGCCTGCAAAGGAGCAACACCGATCTTCCACTTAAAAGTGCGGTATCCTCGATTCCACAAACTTTCCCATTCACCTAAAGCAACCTCCCCAGCCGACAACAACCCACAGCTTTTTATCCTCCTCTGCTCCCCTACCCCCTTTCCCCCTGCCCCCCTGCCTCTTCGTTCCCCTTCCCAAGCCGACTCAAAACCGAACTGACAGGCAGGGAGGGTAGTTGGAATCGAGAAAATAGTCTCGTGCGTGATTTCGGTTGGTAGCTGGCGGCAAAAATCTAAAGCTTGCTCCAAGGTTTCAGAGCCAAACCAACTGATGGGCGCAATCTCACCCCAACCGACTCGACTTTCATCACTCAGACGGAGAATTACACCCTCCCGGACTTTCCAAATACCGTGACTTGTTTGCAGGGGATGCTTAAACTGACGCTGATAGGGACGAAATTCGAATTGATACCCCATTAG
>JAFAVL010000580.1 GCA_019242465.1 Chroococcidiopsidaceae cyanobacterium CP_BM_RX_35
GGTAGCAGGACATTCCATGCTGTTCCATTCGCATCTAAAGTGTTGCCTGCTACCATGTTAGTGTTATCTGTCGGGGCAATCTCGAAAATTCCCTTGATATTAACGTGGTTTGGGATCAATGTGGGCCAAGGACTGCCCGGAGCATAATACAGATTGTAGGCAGCGCGCATACCTTCTCCACCTCGGGAATGACCCATTAAGCCAACGTTCTCGAAGTCCAGGTGACCTTTTAAAGCGTCACACGCAGCTAATCCAGTTGACCCGTTAACGTTGCATTCACTCAACAGTTGAAGGTGGGTTAGGACAAGCCGTCCGCGTGCAAAAATTAAGGCTGGATCGTTTGCCAGAGCAGGACCTCCATTAATCCCACGATTGGCATCAATAGACACTACAATGTAGCCATAGCTAGCGAGACGATTTGCCAGATAAGCGTAGCCCAGATAGCTAGGTGCCTCAATATAACCCACAGGGCAGGTGCCGCTACCAGTATACTGATTATTATCATCTATCCTTGGGTTTCCCGGAAACCCAGATGGATCTTGGACAGGGGGATTGTAAGCGCGTCCGCAGGTTGCGTGATTGCCGTGCAGAAAAATGACGAGCGGGTATATCCCTGTCAAAGTTTGTGGTCGGTAGATACGCGCCTTGAGTTCAGTGTTGCAATCATAGCCAGACGTTGGTACACACTCTGGTAAGATAGCCGGGTTAACACCAGATCCTAAGTTGTAATCTTCGGTGACAGTTGCTAGGGTTCCTACTGTCGATGCATCCGGAGCCTGGCTCTGTGCAGTTGCGGCACGCACAATGCAAACTGTTAGCAAAAATGATGCTGTTGCTGTCTGCAAGCAGGTTAGTAGGCGACGCTGGGCTAGAATCAACACTGCGTACACTGGGATACTCCTATAGAATTGCTCTCTAGTTTTTGTTAGTATTCATGGAGCTTTACCGTGTTTTTTGCCTGGAGGACGCTGTTTGCGGGAAAGGGCAAAAATTGCTGGCAAACCGATAGCATTCAGAAAAATAGTGGATGGTTCGGGAACTGTTTCTACTCGAAAGTAGGCTGAGCCAGGCGCTAGCAGAGCTGTGGGCCGGATCGCGATCGAGGAGTTGCCGGGGGTAAGCAAAAACGAGTTGTGACTGACTAGCGGATCAGCAAGACATGGAACTGGGTCATCTCCGCAGCCCCCCACAGCCGCAACCCTCGGAGTGGTTCCCATCGAAATACCATTATCGAAGACTTCAAACGCATCGCCTCGCAAGGATACATCGGTTACGGTTAGAACCGTATCTGACTGACTCGTGTAGTCCCACGGAGCCGCACCTACGGACACTGAATTGCCACTGGAACTTGGAATACAATCTATGCCATTTGGATCGGCTGGAAAACAGCCCGAGGCATCCTTGCCTACTTCAGCAAAAGAAAATTCGTACCAAGGTCCATTGACCGTGATACTTACTGCATGAACGGCTTTAGGGAAGCTGAATACAAGCGAAATAACAAAAACTACAGATAATTTGTTCCGTTGGAGCATCCATCACCTCCTCTGCGTTTGGGGTCTGACTGACATGTCCAAGTTACGACGATAGCCCGTTTAGAGAATAAGGCTTAATAGTTGAATGCAAAATCTAATACGATACCGCTAAGTTCATAAGCTTATAACAGCAATGCGAAATTTACTTAAACGTGATCGCTCGAAGACTTGGAAAACATAGAGCCAATCATAATAGCTTTGCATTGTGCTCTGGATGTCATTTGTCATAACCTGAATGTGACTTATATCACTGAAGATGACATATTCTGCTGATAAGGACGGTTCTGGGGCAAAACTCTCGGAGGCAGGACTAATGCTTTGTCCTGACAAAGGTGTTCCCCAACGTGCGCGAACTGCTTCAGGTTTATGGTATTGTGTGGATTGATCCTGACTTAACTAGCAACGTATAATTAAAATTGCTATCCCTTCACCATAAATTCATCAAATTTTTATCAACTAGTTCAGAGAAAAAATGTAGCTTGAGATAAAGAACTTAAATCGTTCATCTCCTGGTTGCGCTGAGTCAGTTATGACCGAGACTAGCCAGAGAGACGGAAGTAAGGATTCATCCTGAAGGAACGCGCCTCACCCACTACTCAGACAAAAGAGGCGAAAATTATGAACTCCTTTGATAAAGGTTTAACTGTATCTCCAGAGGGTAAAACGCCAAGTCTAGATCCTCTGCCTTTAGAAGTTACAGAACCCCTTCTTTGCCACTACACCAATTCCACTAGCAAGCTTCAGATTGCCCGCGTTGCCAACATTCCTAGCTGGTACTTTGAGCGCGTGCTGTTTCCTGGACAGCATCTACTGTTTAAAGCCCCGCATTCAGCAGAACTAGAAATCTATACTGGTGAACTATCTAGCATCATGTTGGTGGACAAGCTCCCCTGTGAACATCTACGCGTGAAGGAAGAGACTTAGAGAGGAGATGAATTATGACCAAAGTCACGACTCTAATATGACTTTGATTAGAGGCAGGTCATTGTTCTTATTTGATAATATAAAAACATAACTTCGCAGCCTTAGGAATTTTTCAAAGCTCTTAACCACAATTGCTATTTTTTTCAAAGTCCAGCTTAGCTTATTGACTAATAACCGTCAATAAGAGGTTTTTAACCGCAGTCTCCAAATTTTAGATGTACAGCCAGAACCGGAATAAAAATCAGCCCAGAAAGTTAGCTATTCCAAGGCTAAAATAGAAAACAAGGAGAAAAAATATGAGCCATAAAGCTTTTTTCCTAGCGAGCTTACCACTAATGGTAGCTCCTTTAATCTCTCTAGCAGCAACACCAGCCAAAGCAGTCTCAACAAATAGCAAATTACAGATGTCGTCTGAGGTTATGTCAGCTAGTAATAATAACTCTTTACTTATAGCAGACCGATACGACAATGCTCAAAATGACAATAGGAGACAGCATAACAGAAGTGATAACCAATGGCGTCGAGATCAAGACAACCAGGGGCACCATGATAGAAATGACTACCGATGGCATCATGACCGTAACAATGACTGGCAATATCGTGACCGGAATAGAGCAGGGGTAATATTTAGGTTCTGAAACTGTGATAGTATCGAACTATCCCTGTGATTTTCTTTAAAATCACATCTGTCTTGAACTTTTACCCCGGTAACTCTTTTAAGACAGATGTAAGCTTGGATAAACCTTTTAATTAAGCTATTTATTTTTGAATCAGCATCAGATTTCAGATTAGAAGTTTCTGCCTTCCCAGCTCTTTTAATGAAAAAGTCTCTGATGGAATACTAGAGAGAAAAAACTTTTTAACAATAGAAAGTTTTGTTGAAAATCGCTTAAAAATAGAAAGCTAACTGTGTAAAGCCATGCTGGATAGAGCTTAAATTGTAAAAGTAAATATTCCGATGCATTTGATAGTAATGGCTTAGACGACAGCATTAACAATATAATCAAGGAGCCAAGTACAGCTCCTCCTAATATGTCACTAGGCCAAAGATAGCCAACACTAACTCGCATTACGCCATAATATAAACTGAATAAAAAGCTCCAAATACCCAACTGTTTATTAATAGTAAAGAAACCGATAGTAAATATAAAAAATAGAGCTTCGTGGTCGCTAGGAAACGATCCCCAATAATGAGAAAAGCTAGCTTGTCCTGAGTGCCATAATTCTAGGTTTTTAGGAATCGCTAAGGAAACATTAATAATTGGGCGCGAGCGATGAACTAGGCTCTGTAGCAACCTAGCTAAAATATACGTGGGGACTAAAGCAAAAAACATTAGTAAAATTCGTTGACGAATTTTAGCGTTTCGATCTGCTTCAGCTCCTTTTAGGAACCATAGAGCAACTAGAACTAAGGCTATCAGCAATTCAGAGAAACCCGAATCATTTAAAAAAACTGCTTGCTCAGTTAAAAAACTTGAGGAAGTGACCCAATGGTTGAGTTGGTGTAAAATCCAGTAGTCTAGATGAGTTCCCATAGTCAGTCTGTAGTTTTCATGCCATTAAGGGTTGAGTATAGTGGATACACCACTTGCCGTAAAGTAGCCCAGAGAATCTTTATGAGCAGTGATTTAACACCATTTGAGCTAATTTTTTTGAGCTTTGCTACCGATGGACAAGCTTCACTACATTTTTTAACAGGAAGGATTTCCTAATTCAAAATCGACAGCGTAATCAGTACCTAGCATCCCCAAGTCTTCAATATCGAAACATTGGTTTTGTGAAAATGCTAGCGATATAGCATCGGCATATCCTGCTGCCCTCGCCTGCTCATTGCTAGGATCGAGCGCTACAATTAAAGCTCCATCTGGATAATCGCTTGAGCCTGAAGCTGCTCCATATTGGCACCGTAAGGCAATGGCTCTAGCATAACCAGCTGCGCTTGCATCCACATCCATGGAGCAGGGTGTACCACTAATATGATGTTAGTCTCAATCAATTAACCAAGGGGTGTGTTATGAACACTGTACATTTATTGTCTTGATTTCCGTATATACACTGGAATAAAATTGCTGAAATTATAGAAGCAAGTAACTTTCACTCGTAAAATCACTGGTAACACGACAAAAATACTCAACTTATCCACAAAAATATTTGAATCATCTACCCTTAAAAGGGTTGAATCTGGATAGAGAGTAGACTTTTCCTGGTAAAATTACGGTTGTTTCCTGCTTAAGGGTACGGTTATCTTTCACGAGGATACGTAGTTTATTTGCGTTGGTTGAAGAACAAGTCCGAGGTAGCAAAGTCTCAACCAAGATTCAGGACATTTGACCTTTGAAAACCCTCTAGGAGAACCTGATGGAGATTATTAAAACCTTGTCAAACGCTGCTGTTACGGTCGCTGGGCTTGGTCTTCTAACGTCCATGTTTGCAACCGTAGGTGCCAGCTCAGCTAGCGCTTTTTCATTTTCAACGACTCCACATAGTTCGGCTTGCGATCCGAATGGCTGTACTTCAAAAGTATCAGGTGCTGTAACAGTTGATTTCAATGGTGGCGCTGCTCCTACTTCTGGGTTCGCCACTTATACAGGAGGTGCGCACATTGTCTCAGGCAGCGCATCAGGACTTTATAGTGCCCCGAAAGGTGATACGACGCCGTTCCTTGCTGTTGGTCCATCCCCCAACGCCACTCCTGTCACTGTTAACTTTGCAGCTCCTGTTGACTATTTCGGCTTGTATTTGGGGACACCTGATTCTTACAACTCAATTAGCTTCTTCAACGGTTCAAATTCAATTGCCTCCTATACAGGGAACCAATTTATCGCTGGTATTTCTGGCACTGCAGCAGACGATGCTACCAATCCATATGTCGATTTCTTTGCTAATGGCTCTAGCGAGTATTTCAACCGGGTGGTTCTAGACTCTACTAGGCAAGCGTTCGAAACAGATAACCACGCCTATAGAGCTGTATCATCTGTACCCGAACCCTCTGCTTTGTTAGGTGTATTTGCCTTTGCAGCTTTGGGTGTAAATCGTAGACTCAAGCTAATCAAGCTATAGCTCTAGCAGAGAAACAGCACTATAAACTACCCCGTCCTCGCCTCTTAAGCCGGACGGGGTTTTCCGTAGCCCTTGCCCGCCAATCGATTTATAGCAGAATAACTTCTGTCCGGCGAAGGATTTAGCCAAGCAGTCAAATGGAGTATAGTTTGAAACACAAAACTCGTGAAGATTGTATTCTATGAAACTAAAACATTTTACAAAACGGCTTTTGACTGTAGGACGCTGGATGGCTACAACTGTACTTTGTGTGTCTGCAATTGCCTTAGTTTTGCAAGGTGGGTTCTTCTCAAACACTGCAGCAATGGCTGATCCTACTGCAAACTTGCTTGCAGCCGCAGACATAGGCGATCGGGTTCAAGGGAAAGCTAGTGAGGATGCTGGACGAGCCAAAAATTTTATCCGAGATGCAGCCGATCAGGTTGAGCGAACTGCAAATAAAAATGCCGATCGTGTTGAGCAAGCAACAGGGAACAATGGTAGTTTCGTTGAGCGCAAAGCAAAGAGAGATACTGCTCGGATTGAGAAAAGGTCAGAGGAAGATGCGGCTCGGACTCAAAAAGCAGTAGATAACACAAAGAATGTTGTTGAACGAGCTGTTGATAATATCAAGGATGCTTTTAGCGACTAGAGGACAACGACCACAATACAATACTCTACTCTGCTTACGTCTTGTCATTACCCACATATCCGGAAAAGATAGCGATTGTTGCCGTCCCATCTTAGAAAAAGCACGGGGCGTAGGGCGGGTGTGGCAGTAAGGAGACTTCGCCCCCACACCCTATGCTAAAGGTGCTCTAATAAGCCTGCTTATACAGAAGGTAGGATTTTCAGTTTGTTCTGCTGATTCCCTTACCTTCTGTAGCTTCTGACAAAAATTTAATCTTTCTGTTCATAGTAGCGTTACAGTGAAGTTGCGACTGTACTCAAAACCTAATTACTACATCTGTCGCCTTGATTCTCGCTCATGAATGTGTCACTAGGTTGGAAAACAACAACAACCTTTTTAATTCTTACAACTCTATTTATTTTGCTAACTGGTTGGCTTGTAATGACAGAAGTATTGCCAATCAAAATGGCTATGAATTACAGCGAAGTAGAGATTAACTTCATGCAATTCTGGGTTAAAGTAGCTATTTTGATCGGAGTCATACTCCCTGGAACCGCGTTCCTCATCTGGTTTTATCATCCTACTGCTCGAACAGTTCTGGGTTTTTATTTAATAGTTTTAATTGTTCAAATTATAACAGAACAAGTTTTGAGCAAGACACTATTTCCCAGTATTGTAGTTATTACTGGAACCATTTACACAGCTTTTCGGTTGTGGCAATTATGGCAGGGTCAACAACTTATAGCCGCAACAACACAACTCGGTAAGGGTAATCGTATACTTTTGGGTAGTTTGTTATGGCTCATGCTCCTTTTCTGGTTGAGCAACCTAATCATGCTCTTAGTACTACCTTGGTCCATTATTCTGTAATGCAAGGTTAATACATTTAGCAGAACCTTGATATCTACTGCTATTCTCAGTCAAGGTGAGTATGAGATACTCCTCCTTACAGGCACGCCATGATGACAGGAACCAAACTCACCCTAGATGAATTTTGGGTCTTACCAGAAGGAGAATCTGCTTGCGAGCTAGTGGATGATCAAGCCATACCAAAAGTGCCACCAAATTAGCTTAGAGCATGGCAATCAGTGCTAGGAACAGCTCTGGATCAAGCGCTGGAATGGTCCCATTGACAAAGTCTCTGGTGTTACGGGTGACAATGAACTCAGCACTTATGGCTACTGCTGCTGCATGAGTAACAGCATCCTCAAAATCTTTCAGGTTAGAGACCAATGCTTCCTGGAATACTGCAAGATCGATAGGGGCAACGTCGAGTCGGCTTAATAGTCGGGTTAAGGTTGTCCGCCTCTGCTCCTGAGGCATAACTTTGCGTAACACATAGTCGATAGTTGTGATTGCATGAGCAGATAAATAAGCTTCCACTCCAAAGGAGTTCACCAACTTAAAAACTTTAGCTGCGGCTAGAGCAAATGGACGCCGTCTAAGCAATAAATCCAACACGACGTTGGTGTCAATCAAGATCTTCAATAGTCAGTTCCTATTTGGATTTTTCTTCCAGATAATTTATATAGTCTTCCTCAAGCTCTTCATCACTCATCTGGGCCAGTGAGGATGCTACCCCATATAGGCTTTTAGTCCAGGGGTCTAAATCTTCTACCAAGTCTTCATCCTTCACCTCAGTCTCGGGAATCGTCTCAATCAGTTTTGCCACCATTTGGGATACACTCATCCCCTTTTTCCCGGCCACTCGCTTAGCTTTGGCTATTAACTGCTGATCAATTCTCAAAGTTAGTTTTGTCTGCATACTTATGCCGTACATCTCTATAACTATTGTACGTCAACCTCCAACGAGTGGTGTAGCAGATGTGTTGACTCAAGTTACCTCAGTGCGCTTGAAAGGGCGACTGACATAGATTGGAGTTTTACGGCTTCCAAATCACAGCAGCGCATTTTCTTTAGAGCATCACTCCACACAAGCCCATGAGTGCTACAAACTGCTGTAGCACTGTGCCGAACGCATGACCTGTGGCAGTTTCCATAAAGCTTGGAGCAGTTAAAGTAAATATCCGCAATACTAAAACTTTTATTAAGATCGATTAAGGAAGTTTAAGAGCGGGAGAAAGCCTTTGTCTTTACAAGTTATTACGGTTCCACCAACAACAGGCAAGGAGCCATCTGGGTTGATTGTGACGCTACATGGCTGGGGTGCAAATGCTCAAAATCTGGCATCGGTGGTTCCCCTACTGAACTTTCCCGATTACCAGTTCATGTTCCCTGATGCACCCTTTGACCATCCTTACATGTTGGGAGGCAAGATGTGGTACAACTTGAGCAATGAGAAGGCTGAGGGTTTACCAGAAAGTCGAAAACTTCTGACTGATTGGTTACAGTCTTTGGAGAGTAATACTGGTGTATCTTTGTCACGCACAATTTTGGCTGGATTTTCTCAAGGTGCAGCAATGACCTTGGATATAGGGTTAGGCTTGCCGCTAGCAGGCTTAGTTGCCCTCAGTGGGTATCTGCATCCTATCTCTGCATCAGCCAGCAGTCAGTCTCCCCCGGTTTTAATTGTGCATGGTAGACAAGACTCTGTGGTGCCGCTTAAAGCTGCTTGGCAGGCGCGGGAAACTTTAAAGGAACTCGGTGTCTCGGTACATTACCAGGAATTTGATATGGGGCATGAAATTCGACCGGAAGTATTGCCCGTGATTCACAACTTTGTCCTAGGGGTGGTGTCAAAAGCAAGTCGCAATGCCTGAGCAAAGCATCTTAATCTGATAGCATATATACTAGATAGCTGTATATGTACAGCTTTGCTCTTTGTTGGATACAGCCGTTGCTTAAGGGGGCGCAGGTGATATGGAAACTCTGAGCATTTCCAAGCAAGAAATTGCTGCCATGACTGGAAAGCAGGTAGCAGAGTTGGCTATACGTCTAGAGCAGGATAATTATACTAACGCTTTTGACGGGCTGCACGACTGGCATCTATTGCGCACAATTGCTTTTCAACGCCCAGATCTAGTGGAACCCTATGTTCACTTGCTGGATCTAGAACCATACGATGAGTCATAAATGCTGCGTGGCAGACGGGTGCTAATCGGTATAGGCGGTGGTATTGCTGCTTATAAGATTTGCGAGCTAGTTTCAACACTCTTTAAAGCTGGGGCTGAAGTCCGAGTTATCCTCACGCAAAAAGCACAAGAATTTATCACTCCCCTAACTTTAGCAACGTTGTCCCGTCATCCAGCATATACAGATGAGATGTTCTGGCAACCAATCCACCAGCGTCCGCTGCACATCCATTTAGGTGAGTGGGTAGAAGTATTCGCAATAGCTCCGCTCACAGCAAACACTTTGGCAAAGTTAGCCCATGGCATAGCAGACAACCTGCTAACGAATACAGTATTAGCTTCCACCTGTCCTGTGCTTTTAGCCCCAGCCATGAATACTGATATGTGGGAGCAACTGGCAGTCCAACGAAACTGGCAACAGTTATTGACAGATAGCAGATATCATGGGATGTATCCTGGTTCCGGCATGTTGGCTTGCGATCGCGTTGGTGCTGGTCGGATGGCAGAGGCAGTAAACATCTTGACCCATATCCAGTCTCTGTTATATACCAAAGGTAAGCGTGATTTGCTAGGCAAGCGGGTATTGCTCAGCGCTGGCGGCACTCGAGAATATTTAGATCCAGTGCGCTTTATTGGCAACCCCTCTACCGGGAAAATGGGGCTGGCTTTGGCACAAGCAGCGCTCCACCGAGGGGCTGTTGTGACACTAATCCATGCTCCAGGCATAGAAGAAGTCCCACTAGGAGTGCAGTCTGTGTCTGTTGTCAGTGCTGAGCAGATGCGGCAAGCAATGTTGGAGCATTTTCCCGCAGCCGATTTAACTGTGATGTCAGCAGCTGTAGCGGATGTCAAGCCAGCAGCTTATAGTGTGCAGAAGTTACCGAAGCGATCGCTGCCTATAAGTCTTCCGCTTCAACCAGTACCGGACATCTTAGCTGAACTAGGAAGCCTCAAGCAGCCTCATCAACGTCTGATCGGGTTTGCTGCCCAAACAGGGGACATCGTCACCCCAGCCCGGCAAAAACTACAGGAGAAGAAATTAGATGCGATTGTAGCAAACCCAATTGATCAACCAGACAGTGGTTTTGGCAGCGACAATAATCAGGCTATCTTTCTAGACAAAGGACGCCAGCAGCAGATTGAGCATTGCAGCAAATTGCAGCTAGCTCACCATTTGTTTGATTTTGTGAGAACGCTACACTGAGGTTGCAAATAGTTGTTTCAAACTAGTGGGCAAATTAACTCAGGCTTTGACCACCTCCAACGGAGTCTAACCTATTTGGGATTTTGGATTCACCACACCCCCACAGGGGGTGCGGTACAGGGAGATTTTAAATCCTGAATTTGCTCTAAAAGGGTTAGGGCTGGCGTGGACTTTAGGTCATAGCTGCGCGAGTCTTAGGTCCAACAACCCCATCAGCTGGAAGATTTTTGGATTGCTGGAACTTAATTACTGCTGCTCGTGTTTGAGTACCAAATTTGCCGCTAATCGGTCCGTTATAGAATCCCAACTGTTTGAGGGATGTCTGGAGATCTTTAACTGCCTGCCCTGAGCTACCCAGCGTTAGCGTCCCAGAATTTGATGAGGAATGCGTGTGACTCATGCTGCTAGAGCTAGGAGACGTTGTTGAGCCAGAACTGGACGTGCTACCAGGCTTGTGCATGGTGTTCGTCGGAGTCTTGCTCATTTGAGCATTTCCAGTTGAGACTCCTAAAGACACTACAGCAATCCCAGAAAGTATGCCAAGCATTAAGCTACTTGTTTTTACCAGTTTGATAGTCATAATAAATTGAGAACTCCTTAAACCAACCAATGTAGGCTACCACATGTTGAAATTTGCTCAAACCCAAATGTCAGAAGTACAATTGCCGCCAGGGTAGCGCATCTCATGCTCAAACCAAACATGAACTAGATTTCATAGTGCCAGAAGGGCGATTGGTCCTGAAGAATAATCAATTGCCGCTCTTTACGTTGAATGATACCTTGCTTTTCGAAATCATTGAGTAGCCTTGTCACCGTCACACGGGTTAAGCCGACGAGTTCGGCAATGTCTTGATGAGTTAAGCGGAGGTCGATGAGTTTTCCTTGCTCGACCTCTTGTCCAAATCGTTTTGCCAACCAGGCAAGTAACCTTAAGAGAGAGGCTTCAGCTTGTCTACAGTGCAGAATTTCAATTAATTCCCCAGAGCGCTGAATGTGTAGAATCATGGCTTCAGTAGCTTGATGCCAGTTGCCAACAGGCAACACAGTGACTTCCACCGGAGTGAGACATTCAATCTGTAAAGGGTCAGCATTAGAGAGCGCTCTACCAACAACATCTCCTGGTCCCCACAACCCCAAATTCACTAGGTTGCCATTTTCTAACCAAGTTAGGGTGCGAACTACTCCAGTTTTAATTTGCCACAGACAATCCTGCTTTAAGGGTAATAGTGAGCGACGAGCAAAGGTCTGTCGTGCCAGATCTGAAGACCAAGTAGGTAGGGTAGAGATGGTCATAGTTGAGGATTCCAACTTATAAATTCACCCTTTTATGGTCTGGGTGAGTTTCACTGTTCAACTGATAAACGATGAAATTTAATCTACGTAAGTTTGATCAAAATACCGTACTTTGTAAATACTAAGCGAAATTGTGTCATAACCAGCTTGAAAAAGCAAGAGAGAAAATTTAAATGGGTGTCTTGGTGTTCAAGCATAAAGCCTCAGCGTCTTCCTAAAAAGTACTAAAACTCTACTGAACAACCGTACTATGGTGAAATGTTATGTTGATCTTTGGATAATTCATAAACATCGAGCTGTCCTCACACTACATTTATCTTTGAAAAGGTGATAAAAATGCGAATTGCTCACGATATCACAGAACTAGTTGGTCATACACCTTTAGTCCAGCTCAATCACATCCCACAAACAGAAGGATGTGTTGCTCGGATTGTGGTGAAGCTGGAGGGGATGAACCCAGCAGCTTCTGTCAAAGACCGTATAGGCGTAAGTATGATTCAATCAGCTGAAGCAGATGGTTTGATTCAGCCAGGCAGAACCGTCATCGTCGAACCCACGTCTGGCAATACTGGGATCGCCCTGGCAATGGTGGCAGCGGCAAAAGGCTACCGCTTGATTTTGACTATGCCTGATACGATGAGTACGGAACGGCGAGCTATGCTCAAAGCTTATGGTGCTGAGCTAGAACTGACTCCAGGCATGAATGGTATGAGAGGGGCGATTTCTCGTGCTGAACAAATTGTTGCGGTAACTCCCAATGCGTTCATGCCCCAACAATTTCGCAACCCAGCCAACCCCCAGGTTCACCGAGAAACAACAGCGGAGGAAATTTGGGCTGATACCGATGGTGAGGTAGATTTCCTGGTTGCTGGTGTGGGTACTGGTGGTACATTAACTGGGGTAGCTGAAGTCCTCAAGGCGCGAAAACCCAGCTTTCGGGCAGTTGCGGTAGAACCTGTCAGCAGTCCAGTAATTTCTGGAGGTAAACCGGGAGCGCACAAGATTCAAGGGATTGGAGCTGGATTCATCCCAGAAGTTTTGCGCAAAGACCTGATAGACGAGGTATTAACTGTGACAGATGAGGAGGCGATTTGTTACGGTCGTCGCTTGGCTAGAGAAGAGGGCTTGTTATCTGGTATATCTTCAGGAGCGGCTCTAGCTGCTGCAATTCGGGTAGCA
>JAFAVL010000689.1 GCA_019242465.1 Chroococcidiopsidaceae cyanobacterium CP_BM_RX_35
CCTTGGGGATCAAAGGCGAGATTTTCTGCCATTCCACATCACTCAGATCGCTATCGTAGGCACATCGGCTCATCTGCAAAACTCTACTCTCTACTCACTTCCAGCCTACCAAACCTCCTTTTCAAACAGGTTCTTAGAGTGCGAGCCCCGTGACGGTCAAAAGTGGTTAGAAGGCTGAGTAATGTTTTAGAGTTGTGATTCAATCCTAAAGTGATAACCCGAATTCAACACGGGACTGATTAAACCTCCTGCCTGTTTGCCACCCAGTTGCCCGTTGACCAGTGGCATCAGCAAATTCAAGTCTCGCTCTCGCAGATGCCATCCTCGACCCGATTGTGCATGACTCATTGCTGCTCGTACTCAGGGGCAAGTCCATGCGAAAACTTACGAGTCAACTTCAGCACTAACTTGAAAGTGCTTGAACCGTGTACTTGACAACTTGTACGCACGGTTCTTGGAAGGGAAAGGGGCAGTAATGCCCTTGACCTGCCCGACCTTGACAAAGCATTTTTGCGTTCAAGCACATCCGCTCTTTTTTCTACCATAAATAACTGAAAATCTCCAACTGATGCAGCTTCCAGACTGGCTGTCACTCTGTCAGGTCTTGACTACAAGCAATTACCAGAACACCATGAAAGCTTTATATATTTGACGGTGATGCGCTTGATGCTAAGAAAACTAACTAACAATCAACGCACCCGCCGACCTGTTACATCTGTTTAGAAACAGCCTCTTAAGCTTCCTTCTCAATGTATTCCCGTCGCTTTAACGTTTCTGCATCAGAACAAGATTTAGACCGTTGCTCTTTGCTTAGAATTATTTTGTCCAGCATGTCCAATATATCCACATCTCTATCAACATCAAATTTCCTAGCGAATAAGTCTTTCGATTTCAAAAGTTGACTAAAATAAGTTTTGTCCAAGATAGCAGGACTAAGTGGGTTTGGGTTTTCCCAATCTACAAATGAAATTACTGGTTTGTTACTCGAGTAATCGTTTACGATTTTATCTTTAAAAGGTGAGTTTAAAATAAGAGTTTGAAAAAACAGTTCATCTGGGATAAAAGTATGCATAAAACGATTAACGAACCAGCGATTTCGCTTTAAAAAATCATTTACATATTTTATACACTCCCCTGTTAAACACCAAAATTGAGATCCTCCATAAAGAGAAAAATCTTTGGGCAACTTACGTTTTTTGATCAGTAGATTCAGACAAGAGTATAAGAAAGATTTAATAGGAGACTGAAATTTATGCTCTTGGGGAAGAGTATAATGATGATTGTTAATATAAATGTGCCAACGTTCTAATCGATTAAAGCTCTCGTATTCATTATTCCAATCACTATGAGGTAAGCTAAAATAATTCAGAAACTCTTTCCCTTTATTCTCTTGTAGAAATTCCTTTATCTGTGTATTGGATTTTATTGGATAGTCTTGACCTGATAAATGTATTACATAATCAAAATAAATACCTGTGTCAACTATTGCCTTAATTCCTTCAATGATAGCTCTGACAATACCAAATCTTCCCCACGTAGAATTGTGTCTCTTTACAAAGTAGACATTTGAAAGCTGGTTTAACCCAGCAAACACAGAGCAATAAATTTCATCGGTTGCCCTTTTGTCTATATGTATAAAAAATGATATGTAGTCCGTATTAAGCCTGGTGATAAGGCGTAATATTTGATCGGGATTCTTATGTGCTAGAATTAGGTACGCAATTTTCATACATCTGTCTTTACAATTAAGAAATTCCGCTAAAGAACTGGAGTTTTGAATAACTGGCCTTCCGGGGCGACGAAGTAGCTAGAAATCCTTTGGGAATCAAGTTTGGAGCAGCTTCTGCTAAAAAAAGATAGGTCTGTTTGTCTCAGCAAGACCTACTAAATACAAATGGTGCCTCCATCATACCAAACTCATCTACAAAGTCAACTGAGTCGCTCCAAATATCTACTATTAACCTTACTGGTTAACCTACTGCAATCAATTAAACAGACAAAACTGGAAACGTTAGCAACAGCTCTGCCATTTCCGGTGATGTTCTAGATCTGGTGTTTACCTCTCAAACTGATATTCCAAATTCATAGCGATTGATAAACAGTCTAATCACTAATTCATGCATCTCCTCTGTCTTGGAAAAACAAATAGTCTTACGCGCTAATCGCTTGATTCTTGTTCTTAATCTTAGATGCTTCCGCTCAATTCTCTGAGTTTTGCGCTTACCTACTTCGTGAGTTTCTGCTGGTAAATGCCGTTCATATGCTTCCCAACCATCCGTGCAGTAACGCTTAATCCCAAACGGGAGAAGTAACTTTTTCAGTTGCAGAAACACTTCATCTTTTCGACGACCAAATACATATGCTAAAACTTGACCAGTTCTAAGATCAATCGCGTGCCAAAGCCAACGCGGGTTCTTCTTACTACTGACATAGCTCCACATCTCGTCCAGTTCAGCTTCCTCAACATCAGTCCCTTCTGGCTCCTAAACTTGAACGATATCTACTTCAATCTGCTCAGGCTT
>JAFAVL010000745.1 GCA_019242465.1 Chroococcidiopsidaceae cyanobacterium CP_BM_RX_35
CTATCTAAAATCCGCAGTGGGTTGCGACTCAAACGCTCTTGTGAGTCTGGATCTAACTCAGCTTTATAGGGCGTCAAGTAATCCACTAGGGCTTGTCGGTAATTTTGTCTGTCTTCGACACTTCCTACAGAATTCAGGTAGAGCTGTAAATTCTTCAGACCTAGCGTTTGCAGGATATCTGTCGCGATCGCAATCACCTCGGCATCAGCTCGAGAATCCGCACTACCTATCACCTCCACCCCTAACTGGTGAAATTGCCGCTGTCGCCCTGCCTGTGGGCGTTCGTAGCGGAACATCGGACCAGTGTACCACAGACGCTGGACTCCACCCTGGGTATGCAAACCGTGTTCGAGCAAAGCTCGTACCACCCCAGCTGTGCCTTCAGGACGCAGAGTAATTGAGCGATCACCTCGATCTAAGAAGGTATACATTTCCTTCCCTACCACATCAGTCGCTTCACCAATGCCTCGCTCAAACAGCGATGTCACCTCGAATATCGGGGTGCGAATTTCTTGGTAAGCCGCTCTAGCTAAGAGCGATCGCGCAACTAACTCTACCCACTGCCAGTATCCTATTTCTTCAGGCAGAATGTCTCGCGTGCCACGTAAAGCTTGAATTTCGCCCATCAATTAATTGTTTAGACCATAACGATCTCGATAGTACGCCAAAATCTGCTCCACTTGCTCCCGGCTCTGGGGGCTAGCTGTTTGGGCATACTGGATCCACAAGCTGCCGACCTGGCTTTGATTATAATCGAATTGTCCAGTTGCTGCTGGGCACAACCCTGTTTGTATTCCTTCTACCTGGCGTAGATGAGCAGCGATCTCTCTATACACCGTCAAGGGCAAACTGGAAAATTGAATTTCATCTCTGTGCTGTGCCATTTATGACAATTATAGGACCAAACTATCTTTCAGCGCTATTATCCCCCGTGGGGAGTTGGCTGGGAGGTGGCGGGAAATTAGGGATAGCTGCAGCGGGTTTACCTGATGGTGACGGGTTGGCTGGTTCTTCCCCTATAGCTTTAGCAACCTCAACCCCGTACTGCTCTAAAATCACAACTGGATTAGGACCTTGATTCATTTCAATCCGCTTGACAAGCACTTGCCCATTTGACAGCCGTTGCCCCACCTGAACGTAGCGACTTGTCGCTTCATTTGGGACTTTGACGATTGCCTCAGCTTCGTTGCCCACTTGCACAACACCCGTGACTAAAATAGCTTTTGCCAAATCTGCCTGTGGTGCGGGTGGTAGGGCAGAAATGGGAGGCGCTGGCGGCAATAGATTACCTGGATGAGGATTAAACTGACTGCCAGCATTGCCCTTAATCGGCGGCAGAGGTTTCAGCACTAGTTTAGGGGCTACTTTCAGCGCTGGTAAAGCCGGGAGGCGAGGTGGTTGAGTTGATTGCGGCTGACGCTCAGCAACCTTTTGGGACGGGGGGATAGGAACAGCTTCCCCAGCCAGGAGAGCGAACGGGTCAGGACGCCCTTTTACCACCTGCTTTGCCCGCTCATCAGGGTTAGTTGATTGAATCAAGCCAGGCGCTGCCGGAGGCGCTGCCGCTATTTGCTGCCTCACGACTGGCAGTTTGGCAACTTGAGACGGTTGAACAACAGGCTGTTGTGCTGCTGGTGAGGCAGATGACGTGGTAACACTACTGACATTACTCCCTGACCCACTACAACCAGCCACCGTCAAAGTCAGCATCCCTACGCACGAAACTACTGAAAGTCGCCCCATTGCCAGTTCCCCACAATCTTTATGCAGACTACTCTAGCTGAAGATTTTAAAATACATTGTCCTTTTTCAAAAACTTTTTCACTTTAAGATTTGGTTACGCCCCATCCGGTTTTAACAAGAGGCTCAATCATCTGCCCCCTGCATTGACTGCTTCAATAAGGCTAATCCCTTTTTAACTTGACGAGCTACAGTGACTACACTAATCCCTAAGATTTCTGCCACCTCTTTTTGTGTTAAGTTGTGCAAGAAAACAAATTCCAAGACCTGATGCGTCCGTTTCTCCAGCGCGGATAAGCCCTGTTGTAAGCGAATCTCGTCTTCTTGCGCCAGTTGAAAGCTACGATAACGGCTATCAGGAACCAGTTCCCCCAAGCAAGTCGCACCCTCTTCTCCATTCTGAATTGGCATATCCAAGCTCAAAGGAGCGCGGTTAGCCCATGCCAGTTTAATTTCCTGCCATTCGTCTAGGGTAATTGAGAGTGCTGCTGCAACTTCAGCATCGGTTGGTTGAAGGTTGTACAGCTTGAGCCATTCTCGTGAAATCGCCACAGCCTGCTGGTGTAGTGCCAGCCAACGCCGGGGAATTCGCACTGTAACTCCTTTATCTCGCAGATAGTGTTGAATTTCACCACGGATATAGGGAATCGCAAACGAACTGAAGGCATGCCCCTTAGCTATGTCAAACCGTTCAATCGCCTGGATTAATCCTATACAGCCGACTTGAAGTAAGTCGTCATAGCTTTCATTGCATTGCTTAAGCCAGTGATATGCTTCTTTTCTGACTAGTCCCAAATTAAGTTCAACTAGGTGATTACGGATATCCGCCGAGCGACAATGCTGATATTTTCTCAGCAAAGATGCGCTCTCACGCTTGAGCTTGCATGAGCGCGCTGCTGGAGCCGTCTCCAGCAGAACGTCGAGTTCAGTATTGATATCAACATGGGTATAGGTTAAAACCATAGTTATTGGTTAAGGATTAAAGATATAAAGTGTGACTAATCTCAGGTAGAGAGCCTGTTTTCAACTACAGCTCAACACTGTCACCTACCAAGAGTAAGAATTTTTCTATGCTTACTACTACCGAAAATCCACTGAAATTAGTCAGAAGATAGGTATTGTTCTGATGAAACAGCTACAAGGCGCGAGCCATCTCTTGCTACTGGGAAATAAAAAAGGGGCAAGGTGCCCCTGAACCAGCCAAGTCATCAGCCGTCAGCTATCAGCCTGTGCTGATTACGTATGTATGTTCTTTCTGCTTTAAGCTGAGAGCTAGCTGCTAACGCCTCAAGAAGGTTGAACCCGGGCATAAAATAGACCACGAATCCTGACCTCTTTAGGATCGAGCGAACCCAAATCTGTATCAGAAGGCTGTTCGCTCTCGAAAGTGCCAGCAATCTCACCTGTGGCGCTATCTACCTTGGCAACCCGAAAGGCAATCTGCCCCTTGAGAACATCTGCCTGCTTGACGTTAGCCCGTTGCAGCTCCTCACTATCTGCTCGGCTAGGCAGCGCGATCGCATTGTCATATCCAGCTGTGACGCCACGACCTTTAGGATCGAGGAAGGCAGAACCTCGGTAGGAAGGAACTTTGAATTCGCCGTCAAAGTCTGTCGAGGTATTAATGCTCGTCAAGCCTGGTTGGGTTTGAGCTACCAAATTTTTAACAGTAAATAGGAAAGGCACTCGTTCCCCGCCAGGCATTTGTACAGTAATGGGTTGGAAGTCGAGTCCATCCTTCTCTAAGAAGGTCATGCTACCATCCTCATTGATTTTCAGATCGCCTTGCACTTGGTCAAGGGTAGAGGTGTAGCGCGTCAGCAATTTACCAGCTATAAACTCTGCTTCTTGCCGCTTGTTAGCGGGTTCTTCTTTCACAAAGAAAGTGGTTGGCTCCAAACACAGTTCTTTCATCACGTAGGACTGACTCGGATCAATCGCGATTGATCCGCGACTGGTTTCTGTCAGTTGTGGACATTTGTTAGCTAAGCCAGTGCCTCGGATCTGATCGTAGGTCAGCAAATCCCTGGTGCCACTAGTGCCAGTTGTTGGTCCCTCACTGCAAGCAGTTAGTACACCTAGACATAATGCCAGGAATGCAGCAATTAAAGCGCGATACCTCATGTCAACCTCAATGTCTGAGTCCAATAATTTATATTTTCTTATGGGTTCTATAATGGTTTGACCAAAAGCCCAGGACATAATTTTACACGGGTTTGCAGCATTTATGGTGCTGGCGAGAGGGACAATGGAAAATCTCCGGTAAATTTGAGCTTGCGCTCTTGAGTCGCCGGAGCTGCCAAAGAGCAAACCCTTGAGTTGACCGAATTTACTACTTAGAGTGATGGCATGAAAAGCGGCAACAATTTCGATACAGAGCAATGGCAGTCCGAGCTGCAAGCTGTTGCCACTATTGTCCGAACTCTAGCTCAGGGGAAACAAGGAGATAGCCTTGCCCTCTTAGCATTGCTACGGAAGTTAGAGGAATTGCATCGGGAGATCCGGGATGGAATTTTTCAGGCCTCTTTACCAGACAACCGTCAGGCGCTCTACACAATGCTAAAAGATATCCAGTCTGAAGGGGGCTGGCCTTATATTCAGCATATGAAGCTGGAAGCTTTTTTCACAAATTTGTCAATAGGGGTGGAGGCTGAAGCTGATGATTTTGCCAACGCTAAATCAGAAGCAGAGTAAATTTTTGTGGCTGAATTGATGACAATCGAGTTGAATCATTGACAGACCATTGTGTAAAGT
>JAFAVL010000844.1 GCA_019242465.1 Chroococcidiopsidaceae cyanobacterium CP_BM_RX_35
TTTACAATGATAGGTGCATGGTCTAGACAGTATAAAAATTTTGCACCTGCTACAGTCTAGAGAACAGTTATGAGAAAACTAAGGCGACTCTACTTAGCAATCTGTAGCACTCTAATCGCTGGCTTTGTTGTGTTCTCTGCAATGCAAGGGGCAACACAAACCCAAACCCCAGCTTTTGTGACGAACCAGTTTTGCACTCGACCTGCTGCAGGAAGCGTCGTTATCAACCCACCGGAAATTTGGAATCCCGATGCATCCAATCCGGCGAACTTCACGATTCTCAACATTGTTCCTGGACAAAATTGCTATCTTGCCAACGGTAGCATGGAAGCACCCACACTGAGGTTGAGCCCAGGCAAGAAAGACTTTGTACTAAGATTAACTAATCGACTATCAGGGCAATCATTGCCAGTAAGCGAAGAAACACTTTGTGATAGAGAGTACTCTGGAGGAATGGCACCCCCTAATTCAACCAACCTCCATTACCACGGCTTAAATGTGTCCCCGAAGTGCCATCAGGACGAAGTTGTAAAGACGGTGATTGAGCCGAACGAGACCTTTGAGTTTAATATCGCAATTCCTAAGCAAGAGCCCCCTGGATTATATTGGTATCATCCACATGTCCACATGCAGAGCGAAGAGCAAGTGCTTAGCGGATTAACAGGTGCCATTATTATTGAAGGCATCGGCAAGTATAACAAGCGAGCTGCTAAACTTCCTGAACGGGTATTTGTTCTGCGCGATATGGAAGCATTGCAGGAGTTTCCTGATAGTGATACAGAATTACCAGCTAAGGATATTTCAATTAATTCAGTTCCAATTAGATATCTAGGCAACGGTCAGTACGATCCGCCTGCAGTCATTAGAATGGAACCGAACCGAGAACAGTTTTGGCGTGTGGTCAATACAGCGTCAGATACTATCTTGGACTTACAAGTGACTTACGACGGCACGGTTCAGCCACTTGAGTTAGTTGCGAGGGATGCCGTTCCCATCAATTATAACGGGTTAAAAGACAAAACTTTGCCAGTTAACCATATTATGCTACCTCCTGCTAGTAGGGCAGAGTTCATCATCAAGGGTCCTGGAACAGGTGTTAAGGATGCCAAGTTTCTGACGCTCAACCATGAGACAGGTACAGATGGCGACTATGATCCACCTCGAACGATAGCTAGAATTGACACGCGAGTCCAATTCACTACCAATGCCGCATTATCTAGTGCAGCTCCTGAGTCGAACATTGACTTGACCCAGTTATCAGGAGAGCGTTTCTCTGGATTAAGTTGGGAAAAGCCTGTACAGCAACGTACACTCTACTTCTCTGAAACAGACTCAAGCGTAACACCAACTCAGTTTTACATCACTGTGTTAGGAAATCAGCCTAAAGTCTTCGATCCAAACTTCACGACTCCTGATGTTACTGTTCAGGAGGGAACGACTGAGGATTGGCTCGTGCAAAACCGATCTCAGGAAGCCCATGTCTTCCATATCCATCAGATCCACTTCCTTGTCCTGGAAAGCGCTGATCCGAGCGAGATAGGGATGTTGCGTGACACAATCGAGATCCCTACATGGAACGGCGATCCCAATACCCCATTCCCTAGTGTTAAACTTCGCATGGATTTCCGAGGCGCACAGAAAGGTACGAGTATCGCAGGTACCTTTGTCTATCACTGCCACATCCTCGAACACGAAGATAAGGGCATGATGGCAGCAATTGAAGTCAAGAGCTGAAATAAAAGTTATTGCCCAGCTGAATATAATAGAATGACTTCCAAGGATAAAAATGGAGTAGGTCGATGGCAGCGATCGCGGTAATAGACTACGACATGGGTAACTTACACTCGGTTTGTAAAGGGCTAGAGCAAGCTGGTGCCACTCCCAAAATTACCGAATCTGCCAGGGAGTTAGAGCAAGCTGAGGCAATTGTGCTGCCCGGTGTGGGAGCGTTTGACCCAGCAGTACAACAGATTAGAGAGCGAGGCTTGGTTGAGCCAATCCAACAAGCGATCGCAAGTGGCAAGCCGTTCTTAGGTATTTGTCTGGGCTTGCAAATTTTATTTGAGTGGAGTGAAGAAGGCAAGGAACCAGGACTAGGAATTATTGCTGGTGCTGTAAGGCGATTTCACCCAGAAACTGGAATCACAATTCCCCACATTGGTTGGAATCAATTAGAGATTACCCAGCCAACTTCTCCTTTGTGGCAGCAGCTACCATCTCGACCTTGGGTGTATTTTGTCCACTCCTACTATGTTGACCCCACCGAGCCTCAAGTTCGGGCAGCAACCGTGACTCACGGCAGCCAAACAGTGACTGCCGCGATCACTCGCGATAATCTGATGGCTGTCCAGTTTCACCCAGAGAAGTCTTCCACAACAGGTTTACAAATATTGTCCAACTTCGTGCAGCAAGTTCGACTCCTGGTTCCAGCATGAGGATTTATGGTAACCGCCAGCTCAAGACACTCCCTGGGTTAGCAACCCGACCAACACCAGCTCGTGTGCGAGAAGCTTTATTCAATATTTGGCAGGGGGAAATTGTTGGTACTAGATGGCTTGATCTTTGTGCAGGTACTGGAGCGATAGGGGCAGAGGCTTTATGTCGAGGGGCTGCATCTGTATTAGGTATTGAGCAGTCTGGGCGTGCTTGCACAATTATTCAACAGAACTGGCAGCGGATAGCCCAAAGCAACCAGACATTTGAGGTGTTACGCGGAGATATCACTCAGAGATTAAAGCTGCTAGGTGGGCAGCAATTCGACCGAATATACTTCGACCCGCCCTATGCTAGCGATTTGTACCAGCCAGTGTTGGACACGATCGCCCAAGAACAACTGCTGGCTCCCACAGGCGAACTAGCTGTTGAACATAGCCCCAGTCTTTGGGCAGCCCAACCAACTCCCATCCTAGAGATCTGCTGCCAAAAGATCTACGGCAATACTGCTGTGACGTTTTATCGCACCCCTTGAAGAGGATGGGTGGCAGGGGGCAGGGGGCAGGGGAGCAGGGGGGAGTGAAGAGGCAGGGGGGTAGCGAGAAGACTGACTATTTACTTTG
>JAFAVL010000098.1 GCA_019242465.1 Chroococcidiopsidaceae cyanobacterium CP_BM_RX_35
CTCATCATGGAACTGATGGTTGTTCATCCTAATTGCACCAAATTTTGATTTGGTGACATTTAATCATGATTTGAGGTATTTGTTCATCAACTTTACGGCTGGATTTGGGCGACTGTAGCTTTCAAAGGTGGTCAGCAAGTTGACATGGTGGTGGGTACTGTACCCAAAACAACCTTGACTAACACACGGGAAAAATATTTCTAGTTACTACTCGGAAAACAACTTTTGGGTGAAAAAGTGCAATTGGTGATTTGAGCAGGTGCGCTGTCTCTAGAAAGAGAGTGTGCAACTTTGGGTCTTCATTTGCCATTGAGATTAGTTGCTCAATGTACCAGCGTAAAAAGCCATTAGATTTGCTGGGTTCACGCTCACCAGATGTTGTTGGAAAACGCAAGTCTTGTCCAGTTGCCAGGTTCCAGGATGGGGAGTTGCTCTTGGCTAAACGTTTCTGGAAGCGTGAGGGCAATAGTGAGCCATTAGCCCGAAGCCTTTGAGACTTGCGTAACCAGTCTCGCAAAACTATTGCTGATAAGGCACTGACGGTCATTCCTTGACCATAGACAGGGCATAAGGCACAAACGGCATCTCCCAAAGCTACAAAGCCACGAGGCAGCGCGACTTTTTCGTAGTGGCGCTGCCTGTTGCTCGTAGCACGATGGGCATAGATGGGCGATGTAGGCTCGGCAGCTGCGATTGCCGTATAAAACTCTGGGCTAGGTAGACTACGGGCAAATTCTAAAAAGCCTGCGTTGTCTATCGGCGGAAAGTCTTTCCCATAACCACCGAGAGTGGCAATCCATTCTCCACCTTCAATCTTGGCTAGATATCCTAACCGGGTACCATCTGGCGGCGATTGAGAGATCAACATCACCTTCCAGTCAGCCTGAAAGCCCTCTGGCTCTCGGTAGCGGCGCGTGGCATAGCCCAGAAACGGATTGACTACGGTTTCTGGTGGGGGAGTGAAACCTAGGCTCTCTAACCACTGCGGGGCTTGTGAACGACGACCGCTAGCGTCTACCACCAGTGAAGCTGGCAACTCATCTTCAGCAGAGCTTCCAATTAAGCGCAGGCGTATCCCAGTAACGTGCTGTTGACTGGAGTCATACAGCAACCCAACAGCACGGTGTTGTTCAACAAACTGTACCTGTGAGAGGTTCCTCAGCCGTCTTCGGATTGCCCATTCCAGTAGTGGACGACTGCATGTAAAAGAAATGATGTCAGAGGGCGATTCCGCATTGGCGCTCCATCCTCTCCGACTAAAATGATGAAACTCCCTTGCCCAATCTATTGTTAGAGCACCAGCCGCCGTCAATTCATTGCCAATGCCGGGGAAAAGCTCCTCTAAAATCCTGTATCCCTTAGTAAACAAAACGTGAGGCTGCACTGACTGTGGAACGCCGCTGCGAGCATCAGGTTGCTCAGGCAACTTGTCTGTTTCTACAATCGCAACCTTAGTAAAGTTGTCAGCAAGTACGCGAGCAGAAAGCAGCCCAGCGATACTGCCACCAATGACTACAGCACGTTTGCTAATGTTGACGCTCTGCTCAAGTTCGGATTTTCTCGCACACCTGCTGTGTACATTCATATCAACACTTCATTTAAAGCCACTCTAACAATTTTACTTTTCATAAAGCAGGTAATGTTGACTAAGTTACCACGGTAGACTTTCAATTAGTACTATCTTGCTCACTGTAACTAGTTTTACCTCTTTGCTTTTGATATGCTAGAAGAGTTGAGCTTAAAAGAAATCATGTCTGACCCTAATTTTGTTCAACAAGCTGGTAATTTTGGTGTCGATGCTGAAGTAGATGCTACTGCTGATCGGCTAGCTAATGAAGCTATTGAAGCTGTAGCCTCTCATATTCCTGGCGAACAAGCATTTGACCAGGCATTGACTACAGAAGCCGATCAAGTTATTAACAATGAAATCAACAATGAGATCAGCAAAATTGAGGGTAGGTTCAGCGGCGGTTAATGAAGTTACTACTTATCTGAAAGGCGAGATATGTGCTAGTACTGACGTTAAAGTCGAGTTAAGACTTCGGCTTATATGTAGAAGCAACGTGCAGTTCTTTTAGTTGCTTCTCATCTACTCTTGAAGGAGCATCTGTCAACAAGCAACGAGCCTGTTGTGTTTTGGGGAAGGCAATCACATCTCGAATCGATTCCTCACCAGCTAACAACATGACCAGCCGATCTAAGCCGTAAGCAATACCGCCGTGGGGTGGGGCGCCGTATTCAAATGCTTCTAGCAGAAAGCCAAATTTGTCCTGCGCTTCCTCAGGAGCAAGACCAATTGTTTCAAACACCTGTTCCTGAATCTCGCGCTGGTAAATTCGCAGACTGCCGCCGCCAATCTCGAAGCCGTTAAATACTAAGTCATATGCCTGCGCCCGTGCCGTTTTTAAGTCATTTAAATCATCAGGATGAGGAGCTGTGAAGGGATGATGCAGTGCTTCTAGCCGTTTTTCATCAGCATTCCACTCAAACATGGGGAAATCTGTTACCCAGAGCAGGTTAATTTTTTCTGAGTCAATCAACCCTGACTCTTGACCAATAACCTGGCGCAGTCGGTCAAGAGTTTTATTAACCATATCAGCTGCACCAGCACCAAATAGTAGTAAATGACCGTTTGTTGCCCCGGCACGGCTCAGGATTTCTTGCTTTTGGTCTTCAGTTAGGTTATCTTTAATTGCGCCAATCGTGTCAATTTCACCATCATCCCGCACCCGAAGATAGGCAAGACCCTTAGCGCCAGCAGCGCTTGCTTCTTTAAATAGGTCGCCACCGATTTTGATTCTGACGTTAGAAATGGTGTCATTGCCGCCTGGAATTGGCAGCACTTTGACAATGCCTCCAGAAGCGATCGCGCCAGAAAAGACCTTGAAGCCAGAGTCTTTGACTAAATCAGAGACATCAACAAGCTCTAACCCAAAACGGGTATCTGGTTTATCACTCCCGTATCTTGCCATCGCTTCCATGTAGGTGAGGCGTGGGAAAGGGCGGGGGAGGTCAATCCCTTTAACCGTCTTGAAGATATGACAAACTAAATCTTCGTTTAACTGGAGAATGTCTTCTTGGGACATGAAGCTCATTTCCATGTCCAACTGGGTGAATTCCGGCTGTCGGTCGGCTCTCAAGTCCTCATCCCGAAAGCAGCGAGCGATCTGGTAGTAGCGATCGGCGCCTGCTACCATCAGCAACTGCTTAAAGAGCTGCGGTGATTGCGGTAGGGCGAACCACTCACTAGGGTTAACGCGGCTAGGCACTAAGAAGTCCCGCGCTCCTTCGGGTGTGGAGCGGGTGAGTATTGGTGTTTCGACTTCGATAAAGCCTAGCTCGTCTTCCAGGTAGCGGCGAATTGCTTTGACCACTTGGTGACGCAGTTGGAGGTTGTGAGTCATGCGAACCCGCCGCAAATCCAGATAGCGATACTTTAACCGTAAATCTTCTCGCACCGATTCTGTATCTGTTGTTCCCACCTGGAAAGGCAGCTGTTTGCGGACAGTATTAAGTACTTTTATTTCATCGGCGTAGATTTCGATCTCGCCCGTCGGTAAGCGGGGATTACGAGATTCTTCAGGTCGCTGCGTTACCCGCCCCGTAACTTGGACAACGTATTCATTTCGCAGGGCTTCTGCTTGCTTATAAGAGCTAGGGGTGCGCTGGGGATCGCTGACAACTTGGACGATACCTGTGTGTTGGAGGGAGTCCTTGCCCCCGCTATCGCGTAAATCTAAAAAGATCACGCCCCCATGATCGCGACGACGGTCTACCCAGCCACACAAGGTTACTGTTTCTCCAATGTGTTTGGTTCGGAGTTCGCCGCAATAGTAGGTTCGCATGGATGTTGCTGAAAAGTTCTAGAGCTTTTGACAAAGCTTTCCCATTATCTAGCACATTCACTATTTTGGCAGAAAAAATCGGGGGTATGGCAAACTATACCCCCAGCTTGAGCTAAATTGCTTTTAGTCTTTGACTAAGAACGAGGTCTGGGGGCGGTTAAGGCTTCCCAGGCAGCTTTAGCAGCATCAGCTAGGCGATCACCCAATTCTGCCACTTCATTCACAATTGACTGCCAGTTCTTCTCGGCTTCCTTCTGGATCAACTCAAATGAGTGTTCAATGCGATCGCGGGCAATTAGCGGATCATCTTGTTCAAGCTTGGCTCGTGCCTGCCGCACTGCATCTAAATAGGTCTGGCGAGTCAATGTACCAGCGCTCTGAGCCTCTGCTTGAGCACGCTTTTTCAACGCGTCAATCAGTGATTTGGTTTCGCGCCTGACTTCATCAGTTTCGCCTGCCATTTCCTGATCTACCATTTCGCTAGTGTTTTGAGGGATGATTTCAACCCTGACGGATGTATCTGGATTGTTGTCAGAATTCATAGCCATATCTCCTTAGATTTAAGTGTTTTTAGAACTCTTCGCTCTGTACTGCCAGCAACGCCTCTATTGTCATTGATTTCCTTGCTTCGCGTCGCAGAGGGACTTTATCGACCAAATGGAGCTTGATATTTTTGCTGCGGCATTTCTTGCTCAAGCTTCAGCAACTGTTGGATTCGAGCCGCTGTGGAGGGATGACTAGAGAACAGGCTACTCAGAAATTCACCAGAAAAGGAGTTCATAATTAGCAGCGGCTCAAAGGCTGGGTTACCATTCATTGGTAGCTGCCGGGCAGTGGCTTCCATCCGTTGAAGAGCACTTGCCAGTGCACGGGGATTACCAGTTAACCTAGCAGAGCCGGCATCCGCTGCAAACTCGCGTGTACGTGAAATTGCTAATTGAATGACTGTGGCCGCAACAGGAGCCAGGAGAGCTGTTAGCAGTATTCCCAAGGGATTGGGAGCATTTCGCCCGTCTCGTGACGGTGTAGCAAACCATAAGCCATAACTAGCAAGCTGCGCTAGAAAGGAAATTGCTCCAGCAACTGTAGCAGCAACTGCTTGTGTTAGGGTGTCGCGGTTGGCAACATGAGTGAGTTCGTGTCCCAAGACACCTTCAAGTTCCTCTTCCGAAAGCAGATTCAGTATGCCTTCAGTTACACAGACAGCAGCATGTTCGGGATCGCGTCCTGTAGCAAAGGCATTGGCGGCTGGAGTGGGGACAATGTAAATGGCTGGCATTGGGAGATTAGCTCGCTCACACAGCCGTTCCACCATATTATATAAACTAGGCACTTGGGCAGGACTCACAGCCTGGGCTTGGTAAGCTGCCAGTGCAATTTTGTCTGACTGGTACCAGGACAACAGATTTGTTACCGCAGCCAGTACAATTCCCACAATCACGCCACCTGTACCGCCTATCAGCCAATGACTGATGGCAATTAAAAGACCGCTAAGCAGCGCTAGCAGGGCAGCCGTTTTGAGTTGGTTTCTCATATTGTTGCTTTCCTTATAATGCTGCAACGAAATTCTTACTCTAATGCAACAGCATTACTTAAGTTGCCCTTCGATTGTATCGACCTTAACTCAGATTCATGGGAGAGAAAACGTTAATAGCTAAGTACGGTTTTCCTACTTAGCTTTTACAAGACATTAGGTAGTAACCGGAAGCTGGTAGAGACGGCATTTGCTGATAGCTTTTATAGTGCTTTTGATTACAAAAGCCAATATCGCATCTGCCTTGAGTCATAAATTACGAAATAACAAAGAATGAAGTCTAAATTTCTCATTGAGTAATTCTCTTGTTGAGAGAAATGCTATAAAAATCTTTATGGCGATGGGGCTCGCCAAAAGCGCTATCTGAGTTGTTAGGCTGATTATTTATGGTTAGCGATTAACTCGAGGCTGATGGCTCCTACTTTCCGAACTGACATTGGGAGAGTGGGGTCATGCTTTACATATCCCCCACCTCCTCCTGAGGCCAGTACATTTGCGAAAACAAGCTCTTTAGGAGTGACGGGATGTTAGCTAGTGTATTACAGCAGCTATTTAATGGATTAGGCACAGCCTTGGGAATGTTAAGTTCAATAGATCCAGCGATTCGCGCCCCCATCGCTGTCAGTTTGGGGGCAATTCCTGGAGCTTTAAGTCGTTATTATCTGACCATTATCTTTGCTCAGTGGTTAGGCTCTAGTTTTCCTTATGGAACGTTTATCATCAACCTATCTGGCGCTCTGGTCATGGGTTTTTTCTCCACCCTGGCTTTGGAGCGGGCACTTATCCCCCCTGATTTGCGCCTATTAGTTGCAGTGGGGTTCTTGGGCTCCTACACAACTTTTTCCACATATGCTCTCGACACAGCGACCCTCCTCCGAGTAGGAAGCCAGAGCGCCGCTTTGTTCTATTGGGCAGGCAGTGCTGTACTTGGAGTGTTTAGCCTAGAGGTAGGAAGCTTTTTAGCCAGGAGGCTATCATGAGTACTTGGGAACAACTCACGATTTATATTGGAGAGTCAGACCGTTGGCAAGGTGAACCTCTCTATATGGCTTTAGTTCATCAAGCACGACAGCACGGTATTACTGGGGCAACAGTCACGAGGGGAGTAGCAGGTTTCGGTCAACGTCAACATGGCGAAATCCATACTGCTCAAATCTTCGAGCTTGCATCAAATCTGCCGATGGTGGTGACTTTAATCGATAAGTCTGAGGCAATAGCGATCTTCCTACCTGCGGTACAAAAAATGGTTCGGGCAGGAATTATTACCCAACATACCGTAACAGTTATGCACTACGCTCAGCCTTGAAGATAATTGTTAAAGCTCTGAGGCGGAATCAGGTGCAACCACTTCGCCTTCGCCCAACTGCAAAGGCATCTCCTGATCAGTAACTAGATCTGTGAGTTCCTTGACCTGTAAGTTCATTTGCTCACAAGCCTGCTTCAGTTCTCGTGAGAATGTGTTGAGATCATCACCATAGCCACATTGATGGGCTGCGGCTTCAATTCCCTGCTTTGCATTCGCTCTGGCACAGTCAACAAGTTCAGTGCCTTGCAGTGGAGTGGGGGATGCCATAGCTCAATCATTTATTACTAGACAGTCGTTGCTAGACTATCAGAAGTTTAGTCAGAGTGTATCCACCTATTGGGATATGGTGTTTGTCAATAAAACCTAACTTAACTCTGCGGCTCGAAATACTTGTAAGCACTGTACGCCAAGGTGATAACACCAGTGAGAATAGCAGATTCATCAACTTCAAATAGCGGGTGGTGCAATGGGTAATTGAGTACTCTATCTTTGTACCCCACACCCAGCCTAAACATAGCACCAGGAGCGTGTTCTAAATACAGGGAAAAATCTTCAGCTCCAAGGGAGGGTTCGGTCAAGACTTGGACGCGATCGCCTCCCCAAGCTTCCTCAGCCGCCGTCTGCAACAACTGGGATAGAGCTGAGTCGTTTTGGATCCCAGGCACGCCAGGACGGTAGTTAACTTCACAACGAGCGCCGTAACACTGGCAAATATTGCTGACAATTTGAGAAATCCAGCTATGTAGATTGGCACGAGTTTCGGGATGTAGTGATCGCACAGTTCCCACTAATCGGACTCGCTCGGCAATCACATTCGGCGCTCTACCACCGTTAATCTGTCCAATCGTTAATACCACTGGACGCAGAGGGTTTTGTGTCCGGCTAATCGCTTGTTGGAGCGCTGCAATCACCATCGATGCAATCCAGATCGCATCGATAGCTTCATGAGGTCTAGCACCATGACCCGATTCCCCTAGAATGATAATTTCCAGATCGTCTGCTGCCGCTGTTAAAGCGCCGTATCGAATACCGATTACTCCAGCTGGAATGGAGGGGTAAACGTGCAAAGATAAGATTGACGTGACGTTTTCCATCACCCCCGCTTGTACCATCCAGTTAGCTCCCTGGGCAGTCTCCTCTGCTGGTTGAAACAAAAAACGGACATTACCTGGCAACTCTGAACTCAGTTGAGACAAGACCATTGCTGTTCCTAATCCCACCGTAGTATGGACATCGTGACCGCAGGCATGCATAACTGTCTGTTTACGAGACATGAAGTCCAGATTAGTGCGTTCTTGAATTGGTAGGGCATCCATATCGGTGCGAATCGCCAGCAATCGGGGATCGCAGCCAATCCCTTGCACTTCGCCAACAACACCAGTTTTGCCTACAGCCTCTTGCACACGAACATCATGGGAAGACAAAACACCAGCGACATAGGCAGCTGTTTGGTACTCCTGACCACTCAATTCTGGATGACTGTGGATATGACGACGGATCTCAATGAGGCGGGGTGCTAGTTTTGTTGCTAGGTCTTTAATCCGGGTGAGCATTGATGAATAAGTCGAATAGAACAGGGTATGGGGTGTAATTGTGCTTAGCGCCACCCCAAACGACGCAAGCAAGGCACAACTAAGTAGTAGCTCACTCCTAGCCAGAAGCTAAGAGCAACACTCATAAAACCGAAAAAGGCGATGCTGAGACCAAACTCTAGCCAACTCGGTTGTGGGTAGAGGTGGAATAGAGCTGAGTTAAACAGATTTAGATTGATCAGAACAGTAATGACTGCGGTAGTACCAGATGCGGTCACGACAGCGTGAACCAGGTGATGACTTGGTAGACCTAGACCAAGGGTAAGCAGGGCAGCTGCAACTGCCACCAATCCGAGCCCTCCCCAGTCAACATGAGGTATTGTTACTAGCAAAACCAGCCAACCACAGCTATAGCCTAAAAGCCCCATCAGCGCTGCCACCAAATACCTTCGTCGCTGCCCAAAGCCTCCAGCTGCCGTCAATCCCCATGCCGTTCCCAACCCAGCTGCTGCAAATAAGAGAATCTCCGCTCCAGCAGTTATTTGATTATCTGGGATAAAGCCAGGTAGCTTTTGATGCAAAAAATTAGCGACCTGAGCGCCTGCTGGCGACCAATAAGTCAAGACAAAACCAACCACAGCACCGACTCCCCCACCAATCACGCTCAGTACCATTCCCCGCACCGTGTCAAAACAAGCTCCGAGCAGGTATGTGGTTCCCCTGACTAAAAACAGAGTTGTCTGAGAAACACCTTTGGTTAGGGTGGTGATATCTATGTGGATGGGTCGGGAATGAACTAAATGCTGTTGTGACCTTGCAAGCCGTGCTTGAATTGCGGCAGCAGATGCTGGTCGCTGGCGGGCATCTTCCTGCACCATGTCATCCAACAAATCGGCAACACTAGGGCTAACAGCCACTTGCTCGCGCCACCGCAACTTTCCAGTCAATGGATCTTCCAATTCTGGCGGGTACTTGCCCGTCAGCAGCTGAATCATTGTCCGCCCTAGTGCATAAAAATCGGCAGTTGGTCCCACAACCCCCCCAGCAATCTGCTCTGGTGGACTGTAGCCAGAAGAAAATAACCGCGTCGAACTAGCAGCAGCACGCGAACGAGCTGGACCAATCTGTTTTGCTCCACCAAAATCGATTGCGACCAACTGCCCTGTACTACTACGTAGCATCAAGTTTGAGGGTTTGAGGTCGCGGTGGATAATTCGGCGGCGATGCAACTCCTGTAAAATCTCCACCGCCTGATGCAGCCAGTCAAGCACCCGTGCCTCTGGGCACCCTTGGGGATATTGTGCGAGTACCTCTTCTAAAGTAGAACCATCAATTTTTTCCATCACCAGACAAGGCAATTGACGCTCTGGGTTCTGACCTAGGTGCAGCTGAAAGTACCCATCTGCATCAACTTGCGGGACGCCTGGATGCTGCCGCAGACTTGCTAACACAGCAGCCTCTTGCTCAAACAACGTTAAGGCTTTAGGTGATACTTCCACCAGCACCTTTAGTACACGCTCGGTTTGTTTTGTTAAATCCCAAACCGTGTAGATTGTGGCAAACCCCCCTGCACCTAACCGTTGGAGGGGAATGTAGCGCTCTTTGAGTCGTAAAGGAGAGCCACAACTGTTGCAAAAATTGTTTCCCCAAGTCTGAGGATAGGGATGCGGGCAATCAGGATTAATGCAGTGAATCGCGGTCTTGACAGGCTGGAACACAACAAGAAAAGACGCAGGCTTTCTCGATTCTACAACTCTCTTAGCTGCCTCAATGGTTAGCGCACCTCTGACAAAGAACAGGGTGTAAGGGAGAATGTAATAATATGTATGTATCATACTGTAAAGTAATACTATGAAACAAAGAATAGCAGTGACTTTGGATGAGGAGTTAGTCGCCTTTCTAGATGCCGAGTCTAGCGGTAATCGCAGTGACTACCTAAATGAAATAGTCAGCCAGTACCGCAAGGAAAGGATTAGGGCAGAGATGATAGAAGCCATCAAGCAAGATGTGACTGATCCTGAGTATCAAGCAGAACTAGCGATGTGGGAATCCACTAGTGGGGACGGAATTGATGCCGAGGGGTAAA
>JAFAVL010000223.1 GCA_019242465.1 Chroococcidiopsidaceae cyanobacterium CP_BM_RX_35
CATGGGGTACATCTCCCCTAGTTTACCGGATGCTCACCGGAAAATTTACAGCAGGAACTTATTTACAACTCAGAGCTATGGGTTGATGCTTTTGTCTTTGAAAAGTTTTTGATCTCGAACTGCTTAATTTGAGGTATTGGTCTGACAGTTGTCGCAAGCATCTGTCTGTTAGTTGCAGTTAATGTGAGCCCAAGTGGATGATTGCAAGCTGGTTGCAATCAACTTGAGCTAAGCCGCAGATAATCTGAGCTGAACTCTGGTTTCAGTTGCAGGTAACTTGAGCTGAAAATTCACTTGTTTGTGAGCTGAAGCCTCGATGTTTGCAAGCTCCTACACCTAGGCTGGTGCTTTCAAAGTATCCATAGGCAATACGATTTCCGATTGTGCAAGCCTTACAAAATGATAGCAAACCACAAAGGCACGAAGACACAAAGAACATATTCCTTTGTGTCCTTTGTGCCTAACGCGCTATCGCGCTAACGCCTTCGGCTTCGCTTCGCTAGCGCTTCGCTAACGTGGTTAATTATTAACTAAAGGTATTCACACGTAGATGGTATTAGAGTAGAGATGGAACCAGGAGTATCAGCAGCGAAAATGGATAAAAATTCTGCCTCGACTGGTTATGGTGTGGTGTTGGTCACAACTGATTCCCAGAAAGAGGCGGAGGCGATCGCTGATGCCCTAGTGCAGTCTCGTTTGGCTGCTTGTGTCAATTTGCTGCCGATTCACTCCATCTACATATGGCAAGGTGAGATGCATCGAGAGCCAGAATGGCAGTTGCTGATTAAAACTGATCTGGCACAGTTTGAGACTTTGGCAAACAAGATTCGAGAGTTGCACTCTTATGAAGTGCCTGAAATCATCGCGCTACCAATTATTGCTGGTTCTCAACCCTACTTAAGGTGGATTTCAGAGCAGGTGAAGGGTTAACCGAGGAGACTTACAGCTCCGGCTCGGCAGTCACGCAACCAGGTACGAATTGCTTGGGCGATGACGCCGTTACTGCTGTCCCGTGGTGGAGTCAGCGGTCGTCCGACTCGGTAGGGACCAGTGCGAGAGAACATCATCGAGAGCTGCCAGCCGCTACTCGTTCGAGTTAAGAATAGCCAATGGTATTGCTGTAATTCGATGGCTTTCCCGGCTGTATACTGCCGCTCTAAAGTTGTAATGAATACCTGCTGCGGCTCTTGTTGGGGCGACAAACCTGGGGTTGACGGAAGATATTCACCAGGACCAAGGGTGAGGGGGGCAAACTCAGGACGCCCCGCAAGGACGACATAAGTGGAAAGGTCAGGCCTGCTGTTCAGAGGGCGAGAACTTTGACTAATGCGGTTCGCATAGCTAGGTAGATCCCGTAACAATTCAGTTGTCAATGTTTTAACATCAGCTGGGCAAGTCGAGGACGGAGCAACCTGGTTTAGGGGGGCGATCGCAGGCTGATTCGGCACAGCAGTTGCTTTGCCAATGCCGCAACAGCCCCAAGTAAGAATCCATAACCCTGTTAGTCCCTGAACAATACGATTCATAATTCAACCAACTCGGCACAAATCTGCTGCCAAGCTAACTCTGGGTTGCAGGCAGACGTGATGGGACGCCCAATCACCAGGTAATCTGCCCCGGCTTTGAGCGCTGCTGCCGGGGTAAGCGATCGCGCCTGATCGGCTGCTGCCGCCCAAGTCGGTCGTACTCCTGGACAGACAAGGAGAAAGTGGTCGCCACAGCTTTGCCGTAGTTGTGCCACCTCTTGTGGAGAACAAACTGCTCCATCTATCCCTGTCTCTTGGGCGAGCAATGCCATTTGGAGAACGTAATCTGGTAGTTCTAAGGGAATCTTTAAATCAAAGGCTAGCTGTCTGGACGAAAGACTTGTCAGTAGGGCAATTGCAACTAATTTGGGTGGCAAAACACCTGCTTGGGCAGCGCCCTCATGGAGCGCGTCGCGAGCCCTAGTTAGTGCTTCTCTACCACATGAAGCATGGATTGTGAGTAAATCGACGCCATAACTAGCCGCCACCCGACAAGCACCAGCAACAGTGTTCGGGATGTCGTGAAACTTTAAATCCAGGAAAATCCGCTTCTGCCTGTGTTTGAGCAGTTCCAGAATTTTAGGTCCACTGCTGACAAATAACTCTAAGCCAACTTTCCAGAAACTGACTTGCGGCAGCTTTGCCATCAGGGTGATCGCGGCTGCTTGATCCGGTACATCTAAAGGAACAATGATTTGCTCTGCAACTGACATTAAGCTCAAGGCACTAGCTTGACAAATTTATTTTTTCCCACCTTCAATACCTGATCGTACAATTCGGCTGGGTTATCAAAGGTTATGTCTACCTGCGTAATGCGATCGCCTCCCAATGACACTGCTCCATTTTGCATCTGGCGTCGAGCTTCGGAACTACTTTTGCACATACCACTAGCACTGAGAATATAAAACAACTTAGCGGGAAACTGGACAGTTAAAAGCGAAAATTCTGGTATGGCAGATGTATCAGTCGCATCTTTCCCGCCTGGAACCACGAGTGACTCAGCTGTTTCCTGCGCTCTTCTTGCTGCTTCAAGGCCGTGGTACTGAGCAACAATATCGAGAGCGAGGAGTTTCTGGCGATCACGTGGTTTAGCTGGCAATTTCTCTAAAGGTTGATTGGTCAATAGCTCAAAATACTGATCGAGCAAATGGTCAGGAATTTTCTCCAGCTTCGAGTACATTGTCAGTGGGTCTTCAGCCAGCCCCACATAATTATCTAGCGATTTCGACATCTTTTTTTCACCATCCCTACCCAGCAAGATCGGCATTAACACTCCAAACTGGGGTGATTGACCAAAATGCCGTTGCAAATCTCGCCCAACTGCAATGTTGAACTTTTGATCTGTCCCGCCCAATTCTACATCTGCCGCAACCGCAACAGAATCATACCCCTGCATCAATGGATAGAGGAACTCATGCAGATAGATAGGATTTTCTTTCAAGTAACGCTCAGCAAAACCCTCTTTGGCCAACATTTGCCCGACAGTCATTGTCGATAACAACTCTAGAATCTTTGCCAAATCCAGCTTAGCCAGCCAGTCAGAGTTATAACGAATTTCTAAGCGTCCTGGCGTATCAAAATCCAAAATTGGACGCATTTGTTCGAGATAATCTTGGGCATTTTGCGCTACTGTTGCGGCAGTCAGTTGGCGACGCACCTCTGATTTACCTGTAGGATCGCCAATTTGAGCGGTGAAATCACCAATAATTAACACTGCTGTATGCCCAGCATCCTGGAATGCCCGTAACTTCCGGGCTGGGATCGTATGACCCAGGTGGATATCACGAGCGGTGGGGTCAATTCCCCACTTAACCCGCAAAGGTCGTTGGAGCTTCGTCAACCGTTGCTCCAGATTCTCATCAGGGCTGAGAGAGTCAGCCCGATCGGGGAAAATTTCACTGACACCACGATGCAGCCAAGGGAGGCTTTGCGTCATAGTAGAATATTGACTAGAAATTATGCCTGATACCAGAGCAATAGAATTCGTTACGCCCACTCGCAATTTTGTCCAAGAGCTTACCTTTCAGCCTACTATAATTGCAAAGATTAACGGCTTTTTCGTTCGGTCAATTCAAGCTAGCTCTATCAGTAAGGAAGTACAACCGCTGTGTCATCTAGCACTATTAGAAAGAAGCAACTCAGAGAGTCATCGACCGCTGCTGATTTTGTCAAAGGAGTCCTTCAGGTCACTGGCGGCACCTTGCTGGGTATCACTATGCTGGCTAGCGCCACCGTAGCTGGAGGATTGGTTGGCTTAGCCATTAGCTTCCGCAATCTCCCCGATGTCCGCCTTTTGCGCGGCTACATACCTTCAGAAACAAGCTACATCTATGACATCGAGGGTAAGGTGCTAGCCAGAATCCACGGAGAAGCAAATCGGGAGGTTGTACCTTTAGATAAAATTTCCCCAGAGCTGAAACGGGCAGTACTAGCAAGCGAAGATGGCGATTTTTATCAGCACCATGGCATTAATCCTACCAGCGTGGGTCGCGCCTTGTTAGCAAACTTGAAGCGTGACACAGTTGTGGAGGGTGGCTCGACTGTCACTATGCAGTTGGTGAAAAATGTTTTTCTCTCCCCCAAGCGTCAGTTTAGCCGCAAGATTGCTGAAGCCGTGCTGGCAATCCGACTGGAGCAAATCCTGACTAAAGACCAAATCTTAGAAATGTACCTCAATCAAGTTTATTGGGGTCACAACAATTATGGGGCCCAAACAGCAGCAGAAACCTACTTCAACAAATCGGCAGCTAAGCTAGACCTGGCCGAGTCAGCCATGATGGCGGGGCTCATTAAGGCACCAGAAGACTACAGTCCATTCGTGAATAAGAAGCTGGCAAAACAGCAGCAGGAGATCGTTTTGAATCGAATGTTGGGCTTGGGATGGATCACTCCAGCCCAGGCAACCGCAGCCAGCGCTGAAAAACTCAAATTTGGCAAGATCAAATCTTTCCAAGCTAGCGAAATGCCTTATGTCACGGATGCCGTCTATGAAGAACTGGTACAGCGATTTGGTCGTGATGCTGTGCTTAAAGGCGGGATGCGCGTTCAGACTACTGTTGACTCTGACTTGGAAGCCATAGCGCAAGACATCGTAGCTAAAGGGCACAAAACATTAATTGAAGAAGGACTCTATGCCGATCAAATGGCTCTGGTTGCCGTTGATCCTCGCACCCATTTTGTCAAAGCGATAGTCGGTGGCATCAATTATCAAAAGAGTAAGTTTAACCGGGCGACTCAAGCCCACCGCCAGCCCGGCTCTTCCTTCAAGCCGTTCGTCTACTATACAGCTTTCGCTTCAGGCAAGTATACGCCTGACTCAACCATAGATGACAGCCCAGCCAGCTATGCCGATGGTAGCGGTAAAACCTATACTCCCAAAAACTATGATGATACGTTTCAAGGAGAAATCTCGATTAGACATGCCCTAGAGCAATCTCGTAATGTCCCGGCGATTAAGATAGGACAAGCTGTTGGGCTCAACAAAGTCATTCAAAATGTCCGCACCCTTGGCATTAAAAGTCCAATTGAACCAGTGGTATCTTTGCCGCTTGGTGCAATCGGCGTGACACCATTGGAGATGGCTAGTGCCTATGCCACTTTTGCCAGCAATGGCTGGCAGTCTCCTACCACAATGATTGTCCGCGTCACCGATAGTAGTGGCAATGTGTTGATTGACAACACGCCGAAACCTCAGCTAGTACTTGACCCTTGGGCAGCGGCAACACTCACAAATGTCTTGCAAGGGGTGATTCAGGAAGGCACTGGTGTGGCAGCACAAATGGATCGCCCAGCAGCAGGAAAGACAGGAACAACCAACTCAGAACGGGATATTTGGTTTGTGGGTTATGTGCCCCAGCTAGCCACAGCTGTTTGGGTAGGAAATGATGATTACAAAACCTTGGGTCATGGTGCTACGGGCGGTGGCTTTGTTGCACCTATTTGGAAGGAATTTATGGAGAGAGCATTACAGCACACACCCGTGCAGCAGTTTAAGTCTCCTGCCGGGTTTGAACGCCCCTAGGGCTGTTTTTCTAGCTCGGATTTCATTCGCTCTAGGGTGTTGTTCATTTGATCGAACATTTGCTGTGGTGTGATGCCAAATTGACCTAACTGGGTTTTGAGTTGCTCTACTGTCATTTGAGCCATGAAGTCTTCTGACAGCTCAAAGCGCTTCATAAAAATGCGATAGCGCTCCATTAGGGCTTCCATCTGATCGATAAACAGCTTTTTGCCCTCACGGTCAAATTTGCCGTAGCTGTTACCCAAGGTAATTAAGGCTTGATAATCGTCAAACAGTTGTTTGGCTTCTTGCTGAACTATCTCAGAGTCAAAAAATCCCATAACACTTTTATTAACTGAGTAGGAACGCTCAGTAGCTCGTACCGTTGTATCTAATATCATTCTAATCTAGACCCAAGGTCTCCCATTGCTTGCTAAAACTATGAGTGTGGCTAATGTGGAGCTTCCTAGAAGATGTTGACCAGACCCAAGAGTCGAAATGTAGCGGCGATTCTAGCTTTAGTTGGGATACTTATACCAATTTCAGGATTACATAAGTTCTATCTAGGACAGCCATTGTGGGGAGTTTTGTATATATTACTGTCTTTAACAACACCAATCCCCCGCGTGGCTAGTGCAATTGAGGCAGTTTGGTACTTAGCTCAAGACCAGGATGAATTTGACCACAACTTTAATCTCAATTTGGTGGAACCGACCAGAAAATCGGGTACAGTACCAGTTCATGTCAATGCGATCGCCGAAGCTATGCGCCAGCTTGACAGTCTCCGCCAGGATGGGTTGATCTCAGAGTATGAGTTTGAGCAAAAACGTCGGCAGATGCTAGACCGGATGGTTTGAAATGACACCGCAAG
>JAFAVL010000625.1 GCA_019242465.1 Chroococcidiopsidaceae cyanobacterium CP_BM_RX_35
CTGTTCGAGCTAAAGGACAAGGTGACTGGAAATACCTTGGACCTCTATTTTGGGCTAACAGCTCCCGCCGGACAAGAAGGACAGTGGATCAAGACGATCCCCGGCAAAGGTTGGTTCGTCTATTTCCGCATTTACGGTCCGGAAGCATCCGCCTTCGACGGCTCTTGGAAGCCGGAAGACTTCGAGGAAGTGATTTGACAACCACATAATCTGCGTTAAAGAGCGATTCATAGTTGTGATCGCGAGGCAAGGCCGTACACAAAAACGAGACACGAAAGAGCGCCCATGAGTAGCAATAGAACAGAAAACAGCGCTAAGCCCGAAAGACTCTCTGTATAGGCTTCTGTAACGGTGCTCTGTATCCACCTTTTCTTCCTCAAATCTGCCTACTTCGTTCCCAACTAGGCAAAATTAAAACGCCAATCAACATAAAAATCAAGGTTGTAGCTCGCTCAGAAGAGAATGGCTCACTTCTATTTTAGGCAAGGTTGTGGTAAATTGGGTCAAATCTGCACGAGTTTTGAGGTGAAATGTAGGAAATCGGCGTCAATCATAGGAATCGACTATTCATCGCCAGGGAAAACCGCTTCCCATCTGATTTCTTCTACCAACCTTCTGTAAATTGTAGCTTCCTTTGGGAGGCAGAAAGACTACCAGGGCGTAGGGGAAAGTGTGACGAACAGCAGATTTGGCGCGGCGGCCACAACTGGCTTTTTTGGGAATTTCTTCAACAGGTTTTTAGATGACAGGATGGTACATCAAGTGCCGTGCAGGTTCTCTTTCACCACCTGGCTCTCGATGGAAGACGTAGAGGCAAACATTGCGCCCTCTGAAACCGTTGAGCCCAAAAGTCACGCTTGGTGTTTCTATGCCCCGCGCCACGTGATCGCCGCTCACTGCCAGTTGTTGAAGGATCGATGCCTTCAACAGTCGGCACGACTATCGGCGTCCCTCCAAGTTGCCAAAGCCACCTCACTTACAATGCTCAGCCCAAGTACACCAGATAAGGAGCGGTTTTCCCAAGTTATGAATGGTTAATTCCTATAATTGACGCTGATTTCCTACATTTCACCTCAAAACCTGTGCAGATTTGACCCAATTTACCAGCAACGTCATCAACTCCATTTTTTGCACCACAACCAAATTGTTTTATTTTGTTTCTTTTGGCTTTCCTGCTTCCTAGAATTAGCTAAAACGGAAATATAGAGAAGCCTAGAAGTCTGAAGCATAGAATCTTATTCGCTTTAGCCACCTATTTCATTGGCTTGTGCGCCAGAAGTTTAACTCTGAAAATAACAAAACTCAAGCAAATTTATCTAGTTTTTTGATGTGAGATCTAAAGTGTTTTGTATATGAAAAATTCCTTTTCAAACTTCTACGATAACACTTAACTAAATTTATTTAGAATTGTTATCAAAAGGTGAATCATGGTCACACAAACCTTACTAGATCAAAAGGTTAAGATCGGTCCGACTCAGATGCTCATTAATAATGAGTGGGTAGATAGTTTCAGTGGTCGTCGGTTTGAGACTATTAACCCCACCACTGGTGAAGCAATCTGTGATGTTGCAGAGGCTGATAGCGCTGATGTTGATCGGGCAGTTCAGGTGGCCCGTGCTGCATTTAAAAGCGGCGAATGGTCCAAGATGTCAGCCAGCCGACGCGGCGAGTTGCTCTACAAGCTGGCTGAGCTAATTGAGCAAAACATTGAAGAGCTAGCACGGCTAGAATCCCTTGATAACGGTAAGCCACTGAGTGAATCACTAAATATTGACCTGCCTGTAGTCATCGCCTGCTACCGCTACTATGCAGGTTGGGCTGACAAGAACCAGGGCAAGACTATTCCTATCCAAGGACCGTATTTCTGTTACACGCGTCATGAACCAGTGGGTGTGGTTGGTCAGATTATTCCTTGGAATTTTCCGCTGTTGATGCAGGCGTGGAAGCTTGCTCCAGCTTTAGCAATGGGTAACACCATCATCCTCAAACCTGCTGAACAGACACCATTATCAGCGCTACGTTTGGGTGAGCTGATTATTGAGGCTGGTTTTCCCGCTGGAGTTGTTAACATTCTGCCAGGCTATGGAGAAACAGCAGGTGCAGCTATTTCCTCCCACATGGACATTGATAAGGTTGCTTTTACCGGATCAACCGAGGTGGGGCACTTAATTATGGCAGCCGCCGCCAAGAGCAATCTTAAGCGTGTCACATTAGAGTTGGGTGGCAAGAGCCCCAACATCGTCTTTGCTGATGCTGACATGGAGGCGGCAATCGAAGGAGCGCACTTCGCCCTGTTCTTCAACCAAGGTCAGTGTTGCTGTGCTGGTTCACGCTTATTTGTGGAAGAGAAATGCTATGACGAGTTCGTCGCTTTGAGCGTCGAGCGTGCTAAGCAGCGCATCGTCGGCGATCCATTCGCTCTCGATACCCAGCAAGGACCACAGGTGGATAAAGAACAATTCGACAAGGTAATGCGCTACGTCGAATCTGGGATGCGGGAAGGTGCCCAGATGTTATGCGGTGGCAATCGGGTTGGCGAACGTGGCTTTTTTATTGAGCCAACTGTGTTTGCTGATGTCCAGGATGACATGAAGATTGCACAAGAGGAAATCTTCGGTCCGGTCATGAGCATCATCAAGTTTAAGGATATTGATGAGGTGATCCAGCGGGCAAATACCACAATGTATGGTCTAGCGGCGGCTGTGTGGACAAAGGACATCACCAAGGCTCATGCCATCGCTAACAACGTCCGCGCTGGTACTGTTTGGGTCAATTGCTATGACGTCATTGATACAGCTGCTCCCTTCGGCGGCTTCAAGCAATCTGGGATGGGGCGCGAGCTGGGCGAGTATGGTCTACAGCAGTACACGGAGGTGAAGACGATCACGATTAAGCTGTAGCAAAGAGGAAGACTATA
This sequence comes from Chroococcidiopsidaceae cyanobacterium CP_BM_RX_35, assembly GCA_019242465.1. The sequence goes on from JAFAVL010000625.1 coordinate 2,918, forward strand.
TGGAAACCACGGTCATTGGTGCTTATCTCATCCAAAGACTTTACGAACACGGTGTTCGTCACGTTTTTGGCGTGCCTGGTGACTTTGTGCTAGGGTTCGACAAACTTCTAGAAGATAGCCCATTACAGTTCATTAACACTTGTGACGAGCAGGGGGCAGGATTTGCAGCAGATGCTTATGCTCGCTTACGAGGTTTGGGGGTGGTTTGTGTTACCTACTGCGTTGGTGGATTAAAGGTTGCCAACACGACAGCACAAGCCTTCGCTGAGAAGTCGCCTGTTGTTGTGATTAGCGGTTCACCTGGAACAAACGAGCGGAGCAAAAATCCTCTCTTGCATCACAAAGTGCGTGAATTTGATACACAATACAAAGTTTTCCAGGAACTCACCATTGCCTCCACCGTACTGAACAACCCTAATACTGCTTTTCCAGAAATTGATCGGGTTTTAGTCGCTGCCCTACAATACAAGCGCCCCGTCTACATTGAAATTCCTCGTGATCTAGTCAATGTGCCGGGTAATCCTAACTACCAGGCAACGAGTATTCCAGAGTTTAGTGATGCGGATGCACTAGCAGAAGCACTCCAAGAGGCGGTGAATTTGATCAACGTTGCTTGCCAGCCCGTCATTCTTGCTGGGGTTGAACTTCATAGATTTGGTTTACAAGAAGAGTTACTACAGTTAGTTGAGAAAACAAATATCCCTGTAGCTGAGACACTTTTAGGTAAATCTGTGATTAGTGAGTTGCACCCTAAATACATTGGCATTTATGAAGGGGCAATGGGGAGTGAGTCTGCTCGTCGATACGTTGAATCTAGTGATTGCCTAATTTTGTTGGGCACGTTCTTATCCGATATCAATCTTGGTATCTTTACAGCTCACCTCAACCCTAAATATTCGATCTACGTCACTAGTGAGAAAGCATCAATTCAACTCCACAACTACGAAGAAATTCGTTTGCCAGATTTTGTCCGAGGTTTAGTTGCGGCAAATATTCGTCGCCGCGAGTTGGATGTTTCAACATCTATCAAAATCCCCGCTCGCTTCTCTCCTGTATTTGGTCAAAAAATCACTGTTGAGAGATTATTTCAACAGCTGAACTCCTTCCTGAGCAGCGACATGATTGTTATTGCTGATGTGGGCGATGCCTTGTTTGCAGGTTCAGATCTATTTATCCACGATAAAACTAGGTTTTTGTCACCTGCTTATTACGCATCTCTAGGATTTGCCGTTCCTGCTAGCATTGGTGCTCAGTTTGCCAATCCCAATGTACGTCCATTAGTGTTAGTTGGTGACGGCGCGTTCCAAATGACAGGCATGGAATTGTCTACGCTTGTTCGCTACAGACTAAATCCGATTGTACTCGTGCTGAATAACGGCGGATACGGTACAGAGCGCCCAATGCAAGATGGCAAATTCAACGATGTATTGAGCTGGCGATATAGTCAAATTCCATCTATGTTGGGTAGCGGTCGAGGATTCGACATTCGGACAGAAGATGAGTTAGAAGCCGCATTACTTGAAAGTCGAGCGCATCTGGAAAGCTTTTGCATCTTGGATATTCATTTGGAGCCACAAGACACTTCGGCGGCTCTGAAGCGGCTGACTAGTGCATTAGGAAAACGGGTCAACTCAACTTTATCCAGCCAAGCAGAATAGTCAAACCAGTAGTGGGGCCAGAAGCTCCCGTCTCTCGCCCCCACCACCAACGTTGTTTGGTCCACTGTTGTAAACAATGTGAAGCGCCTAGAATAACTTCATGAAGTCATTGTAGAAAGTTCCACTTGTACCATAGAAATCGTAACCAAAGGTGGCGAGGAACTCTTCGAAGACCCCTTTTTCCACTGCCAAGGCGTGCGTGTCAGCAGCTGATTCTCACTGGTATCAGCCAAGCCCAGATAAAGTGTCTTCTGTTGACTATCAATCCTGAATCGGATTCTCAGGCGGTTATTGCATGAGTCAACAGATGGTGTTCCCTTGGGATTTTTGCCTGTAGGTGTTTTGCTGTACATGTGTGGTGTTTTGAGTATAATATTCCTCCCATCTAGGCTTATACTCACTTTATACTCAAAAACAATAGAAACGGTTGCTCTTGATAAAATAGTTGCCTTGGTTGACGGATATCGGGAAAAGGCCTTTAAGCCTTCTGTAGCAAGAATTTCAGGGCTTCAGAAGGCTTTAAGGTGAGCTATTTATTTGCAGCAAAAATATGCCAGGAACCAGACTTGAACTGGTGACACGAGGATTTTCAGTCCTCTGCTCTACCAACTGAGCTATCCCGGCGGACGAGACTATTTATAGTGCTTTACTAAGCTAGCAAATCTTGAAAGTGTTGGCAAGTAAAATGCTCCAATTCTTAGAAGTTTGCGTGCTGCTATGTCCCCGAAAATTTTGCCTATGTGATTCGCTTGTGTCCAAACTCTACCCGACTATGTTTAAAAAATCTCTCTACTACCTGAGCGAGAAACAAAGCTAAGATCCCAAAGCCGATTCCCAAGCACAGAATACTCACCTCGGCATTGCCGACAACGACGAAATTGGAATCGATGAGAGTTAGAACTAGTGTAGAGGCGGCAACTATACTACCTACGATCAAAGACAGTCTGACACTAAGCTCAGAAAAAGTATATCCTCCAACTTGAGCAAGTAAGTAGGCGATAAAGGGAACTAACACTGCCGCAATATAAACAGCATAGAAAGACACAATCATCTCGATTAGTGAGCCGCCAGCATTTAAGGCAACAGTGAGACTCAAGAGGGCGTTCACCGCAGCAATGAGTGGTCGATTGAGGTTGAATGCTGGCAGGATGCTGAAGTCTAAGATAGTTTTGTTCTGTACCCGCAACAGACTGCTCCCAATTCCCAGGGCTGGAACTAATAGAGAGATAACTAGGACGATACCCAAAGGTCGGTCAACTCCACCACCAATCCATGCCAGGATAAAGGGGAGTGTCTCTTTCCCATCAAGGTTAGGGGGCAAAATTCCCGTTTCTAGAGCTGCCTCCACAACAGATGATGGCAAGAAGGCAAGCAACAGCAATGAAAGTGCCGCTAAAAGACAGCCCTGATAGAGGCTCTGTAAATCTTTTGCCTGTACAACAAATTGCTGACTCTTCATATCCATTAGCACCAGCAAAATTGTGGATAGTGTGGTTCCCACTAGCTCCCATGGACTCACAAGTGCAATGGAGGAAATAAATTCTCGCGGTAAGTGCCAATAGTTAGATAGACCATGCAAAACCCACAGTCCGTAAAGCAGAGCTAAAAAATTTAGGAGTAGCAGTCCTTGACAAACCCAACTGGCTTTCTCTACTGGCAGGAGGGAAATGAGTGCAAACAAGATAGCCAATACTACCATGCTAGGTAACACTGGTGCTCCCAAGACTTTAAGGATGAAAGCTCCAGAAGTCATCTGAACAGCCGCAATGCCAATGAGTGCTGACCACGACATTAGCCCTACTAAGATTTTGACTGAGTTCCCATAACGGTTCCCAAGCAAAGTCCAGATTTGCTCCACATGTATCCAATAAAACTTCGCCAGTCCCAAAAGTGCTATAGTCCCCATACCGAGGGAAACAGCATAGAGGCTACCAACAACACCTAAAGTTACCGACTTCTCAGCAGTTCCTAAGAGAAACCCTAAGCCATAGTACGTAGATACCAGTAAGGTTGCTAGCGAGAAGGCGCTCAGTCTCCTGTTTTCAGATCTATTCACACTCAACCCTTTGTGCCACTCCTCAAATCATCTCCTCGTAGATCTAACTTGCTTTAACAATTTTGACAAGGCGATGAATCAGGGCACAATTGCGTATCATCTGGCTATTGTTAGTAGGTGCAGGCGTTAGCTTAACCAAAGATGCCGCCGAAAAACTCGACAGCTTCTTTCAAGGCAGTGATAAAGACATCGATCTCTTCACAGGTGTTGTAGAAGGATAAACTTGCCCGTGCTGTGGATTGAGCGACCAGATATCTATGTAACGGCTGAGTGCAGTGATGACCAGCGCGAATAGCTACTCCAGCCTGATCTAGAATGGTGGACAAATCGTGAGGGTGAACATCTCCAGCCGTAAAGGCAGCGAGGGCGGCTCTACCTAATCCAGCTACTTTAGGTTGAGGACCATAAGTGCGAATCTCAGGAATTTGTTGCAGTTGCTCAAATAGATGCCCCGTCAACTCTGCTTCGTATGCATAAATCCTATCCATACCTATGCCAGTAAGGTAGTCAACTGCGGCACCTAGGGCGATCGCCTCGGCAATTGCTGGTGTCCCAGCCTCGAATTTGTGAGGCAGATCTGCATAGGTTGCATGGTCGAGGAACACATCTGCAATCATCTCCCCGCCACCAAGGAAGGGCGGCATCGACCGCAAAAGATCCAACTTGCCATAAAGAAAGCCAATGCCTGTGGGGCCACACATTTTATGCCCAGAAGCAACCAACCAGTCACAGTCCATTTGCTGTACGTTGATCGGCATATGCGGTACGCTTTGGCAAGCATCGACTAAGACTTTGGCTCCGTACTGATGAGCGAGGGCGATGATTTCTTGTATTGGGTTAATACAGCCTAGGGTGTTGGAAACATGAACCACCGCAACCAGCTTTGTGCGATCTGAGATCAATGACTTAAACTGTGCTAAATCGAATTCTTCAGTCTCAGTCAATTCAACAAACTTCAGCACCGCCCCAGTTCTTTGAGCCAATAACTGCCAGGGAATCAGGTTACTGTGGTGTTCCATCACCGACAGGATGATTTCATCTCCCTTTTGCAAATTACTCGTGCCCCAACTGTAAGCAACTAGGTTAATTGCCTCACTCGCATTGCGAGTGTAGACAATCTCTTGCCGTGAAGCAGCGTTAACAAAATTGGCAATTTTGTCTCGTGCTGCTTCATAGGCATCTGTGGCTTTGGCGCTGAGGGTATGGACACCCCGGTGGACGTTGGAATTGTATTGTTCGTAGTAGTCTTTGAGGGTATTGATGACTAATAGCGGCTTTTGGGAAGTGGCGGCGTTATCCAAGTAAACCAGTGGCTTGCCGTTGACTTCCTGTTGTAGGATTGGGAAGTCTGCACGGACTTGAGCGGCTAGGGTTTTTTGCTGGGTAAGGGTCATGAGTTTAAAGTGAGATACGGAATATGATTGAACCACAGAGGCACGGAGGCGCAGAGGGGCTATCTTTGCTGAGTGTTAGAGCGGAGGGCATAACAGAGGCTATTGGTTGAGTGCTAATCTTTGATGACTGACGGCTGCTATCAGTGTCTGCTGGAGGGAGGCTACTGGTATCTTATTGATGATTTCCGTGGCAAAGGCGTTGATGAGGAGATGGCTGGCTTCAGTTGCATCTAATCCACGACTTTGCAGGTAAAAGATTTCTTCTTCGTCTAATTGGCTGACAGTGGCACCGTGCGTACATTTGACGTTGTCTGCTGTAATTTCTAGTTGAGGTTTGGTATCAACTCTGGCTTTGGGAGAGAGCAGCAGGTTACGATTGAGCTGACCAGCGTTAGTGAGCTGAGCTGATTGGGGGACGAAGATTTTGCCGTTGAAGACAGCATGGGCTTGATTAGCAATTATACACTTGTGCAATTGAGTACTGGTGCCGTGGGGGTAGTTGAGGGCGATCGTACTATGAGTGTCAGTCATTTGTTGACCAGTAATCGTCACTAGCCCATTGAGAGTTGTTTCTGTTTGCTCACCACGCTGGAAAACTTCTAAGTTATGCCGCGATAGTTTTGCCCCTAAAGTGATGGCGTTACAGGTGTAACGGCTGTTGCGAGCTTGCGCAATCGCCGTTTTACCTATGTGAAAGGCTTCTGGACTCTCTCGCTCAACTCTAGTGTGATTGACTTGGGCATCTGCTTCTAGCCAGATTTCCGTAACAGCGTTGGTGAGTTGAGCTGGCTGGGGGACGAAGATTTTGCCGTTGAATACTGCATGAGCCCGGTCGGCGATAATACATTTGTGTAACTGATTACTGGTGCCGTGGGGGTAGTTGAGGGCGATCACACTATGAGTATCTG
>JAFAVL010000763.1 GCA_019242465.1 Chroococcidiopsidaceae cyanobacterium CP_BM_RX_35
TGATTTTCGGTTCACTGAATATGCTCAAATTGAGCAATGGTGGGAATTGGTCATGAGATACCTGAGTGATCATCGCCTCGCAACCGTCGCAACGGGCATATCGTCTATAAATTTGCACCTACATGGGCTACCGGAACTAATCAGTAGGTCCCAAACTAAGATAAAGTGACTGTTTTTCCTTGAGAGCAAATTTGAGCATAGAGACAGGAGCGAATGGACACAATCCCTCACCCTACCATCTGCCGACGAGCGTTTTTGCAACACAACCCCATATAGTATATGAGTTTAGATTAATTGTTGGTAACTCCTATGCCAAAACTAGAATGTACCATTTCTCAGTCTCTTTGGGATGCCTTAAATACTTACCAGCAAATTACAGGTGAGAGTATTGCCCATATCGTTCAGAGAGCATTAGGAGACTTATTGCAAGTTGAGCAGCACACCCTATTTCAAGTTTCTACATCAGGCGCATTAGTAGAAGGGTTATATCAAGGGAGCGTGGCGGTGGAAACCCTCAAGCAACACGGAGATTTCGGACTAGGAACCTTTGAAGATCTAGATGGTGAGATGATCGCCCTCGATGGTCATTTTTATCAAGCTTGCTGCGATGGTCAAGTGATTGAGCCACCCAATTCGGCGAAAGTTCCCTTTTCGGTTGTCACTCATTTCGCACCCAGTCGTACCGTGACGCTAGAGAGTATCCAAAGCTATGAAGATTTAGTCCGTCAGATCACCACTTATCGATCGAGTAACAATCTCTTTTTCGCGATTCGTTGTCAAGGTCATTTTCAATGGATCAAAACTCGCATCGCTTGTAGAACCCATTCCGGAACTCCCTTAGTAGATGCAGTTTCTACCCAAGCCGAGTTTGAGTTTCGAGATATTCCAGGGACGTTAGTGGGTTTCTGGACTCCCATCTATGCTAGTGCGATTAATGTTCCGGGATATCATCTTCATTTTATTAGTAGGGATCATAGAGTTGGTGGGCATTTGCTCAATCTTCGAGTAAAAGAACTTGAATTGCAACTGCAATTAGAATCAGACTTCCGTATGGCAATTCCTGAAACAGTAGAGTTCTTGCAGGCAGACTTGACCCAAGATCCCGCGAAAGCCCTAGCTAAAGCGGAAAACGATACAAGACATGGTGAGCTGACAGAGTTTGGATTGAATCATAGAGATTAGAGGAGAGTCAGCTCAAGAAAGCCATCGCCCAAATCGAGACTCACGCACCCATCAGGTGAAGTTTGATCGCGATCAGGCTCACTAATGTAATCAAGCCGAGCGATCGCCGGAAGTAGTTCACCCCTTGAAAAACCTCTAGCCACGCCCAGGTGAACAGCGCACCAAACGCCACCAAATTGACTCCTGTTTGCAGTCCACCGCCAGGAAGAACAAGTTCAAGTAAGGTCGCTGCTACCCCGACCAAAATTGGCAAATTAGGCGGCTGAGCAATCACAATCTTGCCCTCGCTGTCTCGAAAGGTGCGATCGAACAACGTCCTTGCCTTCGCTTCAATCTCTGGATCGCGGTTTAGTTGAGATGTCATCTGCCCTACCTGAAATACTTCTGGAAATCAATTTAACCCTACTCCGCCTCACAGTACATGAATCCGAAGTGATAGATGACCAGAGCAGTTTCTTATTATGTTGAGGATGAAGCTTCCAGAAAAAGTCATCCAGCAGGGCTTTGTGCTTGACCTGCCAAAAAATTACATAGTATAGCAGTACGAAGGCACATTAAGACGTACGATGGTTGAAATAGCACATGAATAAATATTGATGCCAGCCCCATACATTCATGATCTGCGCCAGAAAGCAATTGAAGCCGTTAAACGAGGAGAACGGAAAATAGATGTGTGTCAGCGGCTTCAAATTAGTCGGAACACCTTAAACCTGTGGCTGAAACGAGAACAAGAAACGGGAGACTGTAGAGCCATCACTAATTTTCAGCGGGGGTGTGGTCATAAAATCACAGATTGGGAAAGATTTCGTGAGTTTATCCAGCAGCACGGCGGCAAAACCCAGAGC
>JAFAVL010000009.1 GCA_019242465.1 Chroococcidiopsidaceae cyanobacterium CP_BM_RX_35
AACGGGAAACTGGTGGCGTGAACGCATTCATCCAGAGGATAGGCAGCGCCTAGATCAGGTTGCGACTATGTTGGCAACCAGCGATCGCTATGCTGTTGAATATCGAGTTCTGAACCAGAACAACCAGTACATTGATGTGCTAGACCAGGGAATTGTGGGGCAACGAGATGCCAAGGGAAACTCGCTCCGCCAGGTTGGCAGCATTACTGACATTACCGCTCGTAAGCAAGCAGAGGCAGCACTCCACCAAAGTGGAATCAGTTATCAAAGGTTGGTTACGAATCTGCCAGGAATGGTTTATCAATACTTACCTTGTAAAGACGGTCGCGATGCCTTTACATATGTCAGTTCTAGTTCCCATCAACTTTTTGAATTGGCACCGGAGACAGTTCTACAGAATGCCGATTCCCTATGGGCATTGATCCATCCTGATGACTTACCGTCTCTACAAAATTCAGTCGCAGCGGCAGTCAAGAACTCACTGCCCTGGCAATGGGAAGGACGAATTATTACACCATCGGGTCAGTTCAAGTGGATTCAAGGCAATTCCCGTCCACCGAATACAGCCGATGGAAAGGTTTGGGATGGGTTACTTCTCGACATTACCGAGCGCAAGCAGGCAGAGGAACGTCTGCAATATAATGCCTTTCACGATGCGCTAACTGGCTTACCCAACCGGACTTTGTTTATGGACCGTCTGATGCAGGCGATCGCGCGGGGCAAACGGCATGAGGATGCTCTATTTGCAGTACTATTTCTTGACTTAGATCGTTTTAAAGTGATCAACGACAGCCTTGGGCATCTGTTTGGGGATCAGTTACTGCTTGCCATTGCCAGTCGGCTGAAGACCTGCCTACGCCCTACAGATACAGTTGCCCGGCTTGGGGGAGACGAGTTCACAATCTTGCTTGAGGGGCTTAAGAATTTCGGCAACGTACTCCGCCTGATCAACCGTGTCCAACAGGAGCTAACATTACCGTTTAATCTGAACGGGCAAGAGGTATTTACCTCTGCCAGTATTGGCATTGCTTTAAGTACAACAGGCTACGACCAGCCAGAAGACATCCTGCGAGATGCTGACATCGCAATGTACCAAGCCAAAGCAAAAGGTCGGGCGTGCTATGAGTTTTTTAACGCAGACATGCATCTTCAAGCTATGACCCGTTTGCAGTTAGAAACAGAGCTGCGCCAAGCCATTGACCGTCTGGAGTTTCGGGTTTACTACCAACCAATTGTGTCACTAGCTACTGGACGGTTAACTGGTTTTGAAGCCCTGGTGCGCTGGCAGCATCCTCAACAGGGACTTGTTCTGCCAGGGCAGTTCATCCCTATAGCGGTAGAAACCGGACTTTCTATCCCCATTGATCAATGGGTGCTGCATGAAGCCTGTCGCCAGACTAAGCAGTGGCAAGAGCAGTTTTCCCGGGAATCAGCCGCCTTAAATGTCCAAAAATTGACAATTAGCGTCAATCTTGGTAAACCCCAGTTCATGCAGCAACAGTTAGTGCCACAAATTCGCCAAATTTTACAAGAGACTGGTCTGGACGCCAAGAGTTTGAAGCTGGAGATTGTAGAAAGCGTCATTATGGAACACGGCAATGGAGTTACCGAGAAGCTCAAGCTTTTGAGAAATGCAGACATTCACTTGGACATTGATGATTTTGGCACCGGCTATTCATCCTTAGGTCGTCTCCACCGCTTCCCCATCAATGGTTTGAAGATTGACCGTTCATTCATTAGTGGGGGCGACGTTGAGCAAGGATTAGCAATTGTGGAGACAATTGTCACACTGGCTAAAAAACTTGGTGTAGAGGTGACGGCGGAAGGGTTGGAAACAGCCGAGCAACTGGCACTTGTCAGAAGGTTGAACTGCGAATCTGGCCAGGGTTATTTTTTTTCCCGTCCCTTGGACAGCTCGACAGCAGAAGCTTTAATTGCGGCAAATCCGCAGTGGTAAATCCCCGGAATCTCATGTTCAACTATATCTTGGCTGACGATTCTATTACTCGTCAACGGCAATCATGACATCACTAGATTTAATCACCGCATAAGCTTCCTTTCCCTCGGCTAAACCAAGCCGTTCGCCTGAAGCTTTGGTAATGATCGAGGTAATTTCAATCCCCGGAGCAATCTCTAGTATCACTTCAGCATTGACCGCTCCCATAACAACTTGTTTGATTGTGCCTTTGATGGTGTTGCGAGCGCTAACTTTCATGGCTTGATACTCTAACTGTTGACTAAGTAGTTCTACTTCAACCTCACTAGACTGCTCTTGCCCACCTGCCGTATGAGGAGACTTCTGAGTCAGACTCCGCACTAGTTCTCTCAGTATCTCAGTTTTGGTGCGCTGAGACTGCTGACAGTGCTGCTCTAGGATTTGTCGTTCGGTTTCTGAAGATTGAAATGTAATCCAGCCTTGCTGTTTTCTAGGCATTGCAGTATACCAATTAAGTTGGTAATACTAATTTGTTCGGTAAAAAGCATAGTAGCAGATGCATAAGAAACGTATCCTGGCTTTTATTGGCTCGATCTTACTTACTTTCTTGTTTGCTGTCAGTTGCAGTCAAACTCCCCCCAACGCGCACTCGTCTTCAGCTTTAACCGTATCAGCCGCTGCTAGCCTGAAAGATGCGATGGGAGATATCAAGCAGCTTTACACGCAGACCAATTTGACCTACAACTTTGGCGGTTCTGGCTCTCTGCAACAGCAAATTGAACAGGGAGCCCCAGTAGATGTTTTTATCTCTGCTGCTCCTAAACAGATGAACGCTTTGCAAAAGAAAGGTCTTGTTCTCACCGAGACTCGGAAAAATCTGTTGAGAAACGAAGTCGTCTTGATTGCACCAAAAACTTCTACAGCCGTCTCTGACTTCAAAGACTTGACCAATGACAAAGTGAAGAGGATTGCACTTGGGGAACCGAATAGCGTACCAGTTGGTAAGTACTCCCAGGAAGTCCTGACTTCTCTTGGTCTTTTCGCTCAGCTTAAACCGAAGATTGTCTTTGCTAAGGATGTTCGACAGGTTTTATCTTACGTAGAGACGGGAAACGCTGATGCGGGTATCGTCTACATCACAGACGCTAAAATCTCAAACAAAGTCAAAATTGTTGCTACGGCACCAGCCAAATCTCATTCCTCAATAGTCTACCCAGTTGCCGTACTCAAAGATAGCAAAAACATTGATGCTGCTAAGCAGTTCGTACAGTTCCTCTTTAGCGAGCGCGCTAAAGCAGTGTTTGAAAAATATGGGTTTAGCTCGCTCAGCTAAATTTTAGAGCTGGAAGCATTGTGACAACTCCCTCACTAACTGCAAGCAGTATAGTGAGGGCGGTCTTCGACCTCGCGATCTAAGTTTCCTGCTTCACAGGAGTTCACCAAACACCCGACAAGTCCAAGTGCCCAGCTCACACACCCTCCACAGGCAGCACTGATGTGTCCTCACCAGCGTTTGTACAAGTACTTAGAAAAGTATGCACAACCTCTAGGTAATCGATTTTACACATCTAACCCGACAAACAAATGCTTGTACTTCTAGATGCAACCCCTATCAATTGTCCTGGTTCAGTTTTATCCTCGGTGCGAATTACCGCTACTCCTCGGAATGTATGTATTATAGCAAACTCTGTCTATGACAACAATACTGAGGATACCAGTAGTTCTGGAACTGTGGGACCGACAGACCTGTTTCGGCATTCCCAAGGACGTTGGGGCGAATCCCATTCGCCCCCTTGTCGTCCGTCGTGCCGCTAAAACATCACTGCGTTCGTTTATAGCGGCAGTACCCTGCCGATTGAAAGATGGATTTTGACCTCTCCCCCTTGTGGATTTCCCTTAAGACTGCCTCTATTGCCACCATCTTTACCTTCTTTACTGGGTTAGCAGCAGCTCGATGGATGTTAGGGTATCGCGGCAAAGGTAAGGGATTGCTTGATGGGATTTTGCTCTCTCCCCTAGTCTTGCCACCAACAGTGGTGGGGTTTTTACTGCTGTTGCTGCTAGGTCGTAATAGTCCAGTTGGACAACTGCTCCAGCAATTAGGCATCACCGTCATCTTTACTTGGGAAGCTGCTGTGATCGCCGCTACGGTGGTTGCTTTTCCACTGATGTATAGAACATCCCTTGGCGCTCTAGAGCAAATTGATCCCAACATTTTGCGAGCGGCTCGCACTTTGGGAGCTTCTGAATGGACAGTTTTCTGGCAAGTCATGCTACCACTATCCTGGTCAGGAGTTGTCGCTGCCACCATCTTGTCCTTCGCTCGGGCTGTGGGTGAATTCGGTGCCACCTTAATGCTGGCTGGCAATATCCCTGGTCAAACGCAGACGATGCCAATAGCCATCTTTTTTGCGGCAGAAGCCGGAGATATGGATCAAGCCTTAGCCTGGGTACTCATTGTCCTAGTAATCTCTCTATCTGTGATTGTTGCCGTGAATTTTTGGTCACAATCCCCACATACCCGTAGCAAAGCGAGTGGCGGTCAGATGATGCCACAAAATAGCCTGGTCAAGGAAGTTATTGCTTCTCCAACTAGGATTCGAGCAACTCGACGTTCCGCTCCCAGTAGCTCCTTAGCTCGAAGAGTGCAAGCTCAACGTTCTGTCGGGAGCGCGACGCTGGAGCCGCTCCCGCAAGCTCCAAAGACAGGATTATTGGTAGAGATCCACAAGCAACTTGAAAATTTCTCACTCTCACTAGCTCTAGCAGCCGATAGCGAAACGCTTGGGCTCTTGGGAGCTTCTGGTTCAGGTAAGAGCATGACCTTGCGCTGTATTGCTGGATTAGAAACGCCCAACTCGGGACAAATTAGCTTAAACGGTCGAGTGCTGTTTGACTCACAAAAGGGCATCAACATTCCCAGTTGTCAGCGCCGCGTCGGTTTCCTATTTCAAAATTATGCCCTCTTTCCCCACATGACAGTGGCACAAAATATTGCCTTTAGTCTCAGAGGATTACCAACAGTCGAACGAACTCGACGGGTAGCAGAGCAAATTTTTCAATTGCAATTGCAGGGATTAGAAAACCGCTATCCTTACCAAATTTCAGGTGGACAGCAGCAACGCGTAGCTCTAGCGAGGGCTTTGGTGGCTGAACCAGAAGCACTGCTGCTGGATGAACCTTTCTCAGCCCTCGATACTCACTTGCGGAGTCAGATAGAAAGGCAGCTGATTGAAATACTAACCGCTTACCCTGGTGTTACCCTTTTTGTCACCCATAATTTAGAAGAAGCTTACCGAGTCTGCCAAAACCTGTTGGTGCTTTCTGAAGGCAAAACAGCTGGCTACGGCTCCAAAGAGAGCATTTTCGAGCGTCCCGCCACCTTTGCTGTTGCTCAATTAACTGGATGCAAGAACTTCTCCTGCGCCCAGTTAGTCTCACCCCAACTGATAGAGGCACTAGACTGGGGCATCACGCTGCGCGTCATCGAGCCGATACCTCACCCACTCGTCTATGTGGGAATTCGGGCTCATCAACTGACCTTCCCTAACCACCCAAACCAGGCAAATACCTTCCTCTGCTGGCTGGTAGAGACGAGTGAGACGCCACACCGAATCACCCTATATCTGAAGCTACTTCATCCTCCCACCAATTCCCAGGACTACCATCTACAAGCAGAGGTGTTTAAGGAAAAATGGGCTGGACTTAAAGATCAACCAAGACCCTGGCACATTTGTTTAAACCCACTACGGCTAATCTTGATGACAGAGTAACTGCTATTATTGTCACTTCGGTCAATGACAATACTGAAGATAGAACGGCAAAATAGAGATAAAACTACTCTACTTTTCACTTTCACAGGAACTGGGAAGTCAGTAGGCTCGTCATTTATTATCAAGCTGTTAATTCTAACTATGGTGCGTTTCCTCTTCCGTCAAAAACGTCAAGTTATTGCCTTTTTCCTCAGTTTAGGGATTGCCTTGGGATTAGGCCTAACAACTCCTGCCTCAGCCGATTTTCCTCTGTTGCCGCTACTGTTGCAAGGCGGTCAATACCTCCAACTTTCCAACGTCTCAACATCGCAACAGGTACAACTGGGTCAAGAGATTAATCAACAGTTACAT
>JAFAVL010000124.1 GCA_019242465.1 Chroococcidiopsidaceae cyanobacterium CP_BM_RX_35
AAGTAGGGAAGAGGCAGAGTTGGCAGCAGAAGAATTGATCAATAGTTTGGAATTGAGGACGTCAAAATAGTGTGCGATCTCTATGAAATTCAGGCTAACTTGCAGAATCTTTTTCAGGATCTTGATTACCCTCTGCCATTTCTACGGCTTTTTTGACTCCGAAAGCAACTAGCCCTGCCACTGCCACAACACCTCCTGCTGAAACAACAACAGGAGCTGCCGCAGTCAATCCTATAGCACCTAATATTCCTGGTGCAGCTACTGTAATAGTGGCAACTGTTACTTGTCCTAAAACAGCGGTAGCAGCAGTTGAAGCCGCCGCAATATCCCCAATAACCTTCACATCATCGTTCTGAGATAGATTATGAACTGCATCTTTCAAATGATCCAGCATTTTTTTTACCTAATAGTGTTTGTATTTCGCTCTTAAACACACTTTTTAGAGCGACTCCTTTATGTTGGCTCCTGTATTTACAGATTTGGTTTAGAGATAATGAAGAGCTGTATGAAGATTTGGTTAGCACTTACGTATGAATTTGATTAGCCTGAGCAACTAACTTGCTCCTCAATATCCATACCGAATCTAAATTTGATCTAGATTTCTGCTGAAATCTAACATATCCTACCAAGATGTAAACAAATTATATTTAGCTATATTCCTTACCCTGTCCAGCTTCTGACGTTAAAACTGTTAATTATCCGTCTGGCATTGATTTGGATTGTGGTTCCACCTCTCGGGGGTTCGAGTCCCCTCATTCGCCCTGGAAAGATTTTAGAGAAACATATAGAATTCAAGGGTTCTAGCTTCTGACACAAACAAGTCGCAAGTCCAGAGGCTCTCTTTGCAAGTGAAGAGGGTACATGCCCATCTCATAAGGGACAAAGAAAAATTCTTTGTTATCAAGCTCGTCCCCACTTATGGAATAGGTCACTTGCGACTTGCAACTTGATTGTATATGCCCCCCCACTGGATTGCATTTTTTAGAGGAGATAGCTTTGATAAAAGTGTTGTACCTATTAAAAAATCTGAATGCCTAAAGCATTCATTAACTATGGCTATAGTTGTGTTCTCTAGCTGGCAGCACTGGCTCATCCAGCCGCATTTAGCCATGCATGTCCCAGATGGCTTTTTAAGCCTACCTGTTCTTTTAGTCACCTGGGTCATTGCTATTGGTCTGATTGCTATATCTCTGAAGCGAGCGCAGGCAGAATACAAGGAACGAGCCGTACCCTTAATGGGAGTTTGTGCCGCCTTTATTTTTGCCGCTCAAATGGTTAATTTCCCGATTCCTGGTGGCACATCTGGTCATCTATTAGGCGGCACCCTAGCGGCAGCTTTGCTGGGACCATGGGCTGGTTCACTGGTTATGGCTTCGGTGTTCATTGTCCAAGGAGCTGTATTTCAAGATGGCGGCTTAACAGCGTTAGGAGCCAATATCTTCAACATGGGGTTGATCGGTACCTTTGGTGGCTACTATCTCTACCGCACGATTAGATTTGCAATTGGTCGTGAAAATTTGAATGGAATGGTAGTTGGCATAGCAGTCGCGGCTTGGACCAGTGTCGTGGTAGCAGCAATTGTGTGTGCTTTTGAACTAGCTCTGTCAGGTACAGTCCCTTTGCCAGTGGCTCTCGCGGCGATGGCTTCCTGGCATGTGCTCATCGGCATCGGCGAGGCGCTGATCTCAGTGGTAGTTGTGAGTTTCATTTGGCGGTCCCGACCCGATTTATTGTACGACCCTCCCCGTAAGGCTCGTTTATCGGCTTCTCGTTTCTGACCTTCGCATTAAGAGATTTACCAGAACTGACTGAGATCGACGTTTATGAGTAATGATGACCTCTCCCGCACCCGCAACCGAGCCCTGCTCGTCACTGGCTTAGGTCTTGCCCTACTGGTAGCTATTTTCCTTTCTCCCCTTGCCAGTCAGAGCCCGGATGGTTTAGACAGAGTTGCTAAAGATCAAGGGTTTGACAAAAAAGAGCAAGAGGAAACACCCGCTAAAAAGTTGCCCTTCTATGCAGTCTTTAATTCCTATGCTCTGAGATTTGTTCCGGGATATGATAAGGAGGGGGGCATTTCTAGTAAAGTCGCCACTTCCCTAGCAGGCGTAGCAGGAACATTAGCGACTTTTGGCTTAGCTTGGGGAATTGGCAAACTTGCCGTTAGGGGTTCTGGTTCATCTGCCAGAGAGGACGATCCGTACTCAGAAGATCCAGAACAGCGGCTAAAATAACTAGGGAGTGACAATGCTACTGCACGTTGGGGCGTTCCATCTTGACATTAATAGTAAACAGACAACTCCCTGGCACCAACTTGCTCCCAGAACTCGGATACTGTGTACAGTTCTGTTTGTATTTGCCATTGTCCTGACCCCAAATGGGCATTGGTGGACTTGGGCAATTTATGGCTTAACTGCAGTTAGCCTATTATGGCTCACTCAAGTCGCCCTGTTAGTACTACTAAAACGGTTGGTAGTTGAGTTCACCTTTATCGGTGTGGTTCTTCTTGGGACTTTATTCCGAGGTGGCGGCAAGGTTCTCTGGGCTTGGGGACCATTGCAGATTACAACAGTGGGTTTAATCATCTTGGGCAGTGTAACTCTCAAGGCGCTACTATCACTGCTGATCCTAAATATATTGACCCTGACGACTTCCGTGCCAGCTCTGTTGCACGCCCTCGTTGAGCTAAGAGTTCCGCCGCTGTTGGTGGCGATTTTGGCATCAATGTATCGCTACATCGGTGTCCTGAACGCAGAGTTTAACGCTATGCGACGGGCAGCCTTGTCTCGCAACTTGATGAGTAGCAAACGTTGGCAACGCTTGGTGATTGGTAACATGTTTGGCTCACTGTTTATCCGCACTTATGGACGGGGGGAGCGGGTGTATCAGGCAATGCTATCACGGGGTTATCAGGGGTTACCGCAGGTTGAGAAAGTCTCACCAGGTAGACGGGGTGACGTTGTGGCTTTGACTTTGACAGTCATTCTAGCCCTACTAGGACAGTTGATTTACTGGTCCTAATAATCTTTATCTATATTTTCTCAATGCACCATAATCCGATTTCAATAGAAAATCTCAGCTATACATATCCTGACGGAACTCAGGCTCTAAGGGAAGTTAATCTATCAATTCGGGCAACTGAGCGAGTGGCATTAATCGGAGCTAATGGTTCAGGAAAGTCTACGTTGCAGTTACACCTAAATGGCATTCTCATGCCTCAAGAGGGACAGGTGATAATTGGTGAGTGGCCTGTCTGCTTAGAGCATCTGCAATCAATTCGCAATTTTGTTGGACTCGTGTTTCAGAATCCAGACGACCAGCTGTTCATGCCTACAGTTTGGGAGGATGTGGCTTTTGGTCCGATGAATCTGGGCTTGAGAGACCAAGAGCTGAGGGAACGAGTGCTACAAGCGTTAGGGGCAGTTAATCTTGACCCTGATTGGTATGGGGCACGCAACACTGATAACTTGTCTGGTGGTGAAAAGAAACGGATTGCGATCGCTGGGGTACTAGCAATGAACCCGCAGGTGCTGGTATTTGATGAACCTTCTGCCCAGCTCGATCCGCGTTCTCGGCGTCAGTTGATTGAGCTATTGCAAACCTTGCCTTTAACTCAACTGATTGCTACA